>JAOZMN010000555.1 GCA_029934265.1 Bacteroidales bacterium | reverse complement strand
AAAAAATACCTTGAAATATTTTTAACAACTCAAATTTAAACTTGAGCCAAAAATATTTGAATTACACAAAACCTTATAAGGTCTTTTTTACGTTAAAAACTCTTTTTATGTTTGCACCGAAAGAAAAACCACACATCATGTCTTGTTGGAATAAGTCAAATAATGTGTGGCAATTAAATTAATTATTAACTTCAAAATTACAAAAAAATGAACAAAAATCTATTAAAATTTTCGATTTTATTTTTGATTGCAGGAATAATATTTACTTCCTGCCAAAAAGAAATGTTGTTTGAAGATGAAAATTCAAGCACAGATGCAACAATCGTTGAAAAATCTGCAAACAAAAATGCTGAAATTGTTGCTGATAATCTACATGATTATCAGTATTACTACAATGGTAATTTGGTCAAAAATGATGCATTTAGTTTAGATGATGAAAATTTATATATCTTAATTTTTGTCGGAAAAAGAGATGACGCAGGTAAGAGTACAATTGACATAAATGCTTTTACTACCCAAGACGCATACTTTGAATACGGTATGAAAAAGAAAATCCCATTAAAAAAATGTGCGGAAGATGAAAAAATTTTAAATGATTATGCAAAGTCAAGCGGTGCAATAGACTATTACGAGAAATATGGAGAAGTACCTGATTGGTACTATGAGTTTGAAAAAAAATATTTTTCAAATAAAAGTGAAAAAGGTGTTAATCCTGTTTCATTATATAAAGATTTTTCGGGAGGTCAACATTCAATTGTTGCCGTAACCCTTGCTGTTATGTGGTCGGGATGGAGTAAAAAAGTTTCACGTTACTATGACCATGCTGTTTATGGAGGGGTCAGCTTTTATAAGAAAACTTTTTACAGAAAAAAAATGGCTTCTCTTTGGGGCTGGGGACATAATACAGTGAAATTTCAAGGGCATTTGTCAAGTCTTAATGACAAAACTAAATCAGTAATAAATCACTAAATCTTAATTTTAAAAAGCAATTAGGCAATTATCATAATTGCCTAATTGCTCATTTATACATTGTATTATGAAAAGATATTTTAGCTTATTTATTTTTTTGTCATTTTTTGTTACAAGTTATTCGCAAAATTATCCTATTGACGGTAAAATTTCAAAAAAAACTTTTCTTGCAGGCTTTGAAACAGCAGGGAGTTACACTAAACTTCGGAATTATGATAATAACGATAAAGATTATATTGCTTGGAGTTTGAGAACTGTTCCAAAATTTGCTTATTCGCCGATTAATAATTTATTACTCGGTCTTTCTTTGTCATATGAGATAGGAAAAAGTAATATAGGAGAAAAAGCTGAAATATACGGCATCGGAAGTTTTATAAGATTATATTTACCTTTTATAAATCAAATTTCAAGAGCAAATAATGTTATATTTTTCAAAGAGCGTTTGTTTTTTTTCTCTGAAATAGCTTATGAACGCAATAATAATTTTTATGATTTATCCGGTTTAACTGTACCACAAATAAAGTTATTAAACAACGAGTTTAATTTTTTAATAGGCATTAATTTCAGAATCTATAAAAAACTATATATAGAAACATCTTACGGACTACCTTTTCATATTAATTATGAGTATAGAAAGAGGTTTCCTTTATATAATCGCTTAGGTTTTGAGTTTATTTTTTAAATTAGACATCTTTCCAATTAATATTTTATGATAAGTTTCTCAAATTTACTAAGGCAGCAACAACATTCCATACTTTGCCGTAGTTTTTATGTTTACCTCTGTAAGTTTCTTTTGTAGCTCTGAATATTTTGCAACATCTGTTTATATTCTCTACAAAAATTCTGAGTTCTGATAATGATTTGTGGCGTAATAGACAAAATGGTTGGTAAAATTCTCTGTATACCTTAATATTTGGTAG
>JAOZMN010000554.1 GCA_029934265.1 Bacteroidales bacterium | reverse complement strand
AGTTGTTTTTTTGTAAAGATACAAAAAAACAACTCAATTTCAAACTTGAGCCATATTTTTTCGGACGGTTATATCGACCAAATTGGAGGGGGAAATTTACGTAAATTTATGAAAAAACGCTTTAAAGAACTTTTAAGTAAACAAAGCGGACAGGATATGATTTTTCAAAAAGAAAATCTTAAGCTGACAAACAATAAATGGCAAGCCGATAATATTCAATTAGATGATATGCTGATAGTGGGAATTAAGGTTTAAGACCTTTTTAATGGGGCAAAGCTGCATTTGTAAATACCTGACAGACTCAGGGTAGTCAAGATTAAAATCTAAATTTTTACGACAAAATTTTGTTTTGAAAGTTCCGGATTAAAAAATACTATTCCGAAACGAAATAAATCTATTGTCATTGTTACTTTCGGGTGTTTTTTTATGATATTCCAAGCCTCTTCCATTTGGTCGCTCCAGTAAATATCATCAAAAATAAAAACAGATTTATTGTCAGCTTTTTCTAAACACATTTCAAAATATTTCAGAGTCGGTTCTTTTTTATGATTACCGTCGAAAAATACAAAATCAAGTTTTGGAATTTCTGATAAAATTTCCGGTAGTTTATTATCGAAATTTCCGATATATTGCTTGATATTTTTTACTTCAAATAAAGAAAAATTATCTTTTGCAATTTTTGCAGTATTCGGACAGCCTTCGATAGTATAAACTTTTGCTTTACTGTTTGGAAGAGCCATGTATAAAGTCCCGATACCCAGTGAAGTTCCGATTTCCAGTAATGCTTCCGGCTGAAATCTTACCACGAAACGAAATAACATTTCGCCGAATTTTTCATTACTGCCGGAATGTTTTGCAATATCGGAGATTCGTCTTTTTTTGGAAAATATGGCTTTTGAACCTGCACCTAAATCGGTAACTTCAATTTCGGATTTGTCCGCAAGCAACTCTTGTCGAAGTTCCCAAATATCGTCCATAGAATAATATGGAATTTCATCTTCGATAACATCAAGAATTAAATCATACAAAAAAGGAGAATGAATGCCGTAAGCTCCTGAATGCTTGGCTTTCATTCTGTATTTTAAATATTTAAGAAGATATTTTAATTTTTGTTTCATTTGTTGATTTTGATACAAATATAAATTAGCAGTTTACTGTGTAGCTTACAGAGTGAGGGATTGAAGACCTTATTCAAAAAGTGAATTTATATCTTTGGCAGTAAGTTTTTTAACAAAACTTTCGTCTGCTGAAATAATATCGGAAGCAATTTTTCTTTTTTTAGCTTGATGCGACATTATTTTTTCTTCGATAGTATCTTTACAAATCATTCTGTAAGCTATTACTTTTTTGCTTTGCCCTATCCGGTGGCATCTGTCAATAGCCTGATTTTCAACAGCCGGATTCCACCAAGGATCGACGATATACACATAATCGGCTTCGGTTAAATTTATTCCTGTTCCGCCGGCTTTAAGGCTGATAAGAAATACCCGAATATCAGCATTGTTCTGAAAATTATCGACACTTAATTGTCTTGCTTTTTTTGAGCTTTGTCCGTCGAGATATTCATACTCGATATTTTCTTTTTTTATTTCACGTTCGATTATTTTGAGCATCGTAACAAACTGACTAAATACTAATATTTTATGATTTGCAGTTTTTTCTTTTATATGTCTTATTATTTCTTTTATTTTTATTGAATTTGTTCCGAAATCTTCTTCATCGGACAATAATTCCGGCGAGTCGCAAATTTGTCGAAGCTTTGTTAAACCTTGCAGTACATAAAGTTTTGATTTTCCGAGTCCGTCTGTTTCGATTTTATCCATAAGGAAATTTCTGTACTTATTTCGGAAAGCATCGTAAACTTTTCTTTGCTCGCTTTCCATTGTGCAGTA
>JAOZMN010000553.1 GCA_029934265.1 Bacteroidales bacterium | reverse complement strand
AACTATTTATAAATAATACATATTTACTTCTAAATAATATACTTTCTATCTATATATAACTGTAAACTAAATACTATGAGTGAAGTTAAAAAACAAATTGATTTATCTAATACTAATCAGTCTGCATATTTTACAAAAAAGCGACTAAATTTTTTTAAAGAAAATTTTGAACACATCACAGGTAAAGAAATTGAAGATGTGAAAAATTTCCAAGAATTTTTCGAGCTTGCTGTAGAGAGGGCTTTGGATAATACCGAACCTTTACAAAAAAAGTTTAATGCGATTATTGAAAAAAAAGAAGCGGATTTTATTGAAGAAATTAACAAACTGAAATCCGAACTTGATAAAGTAAAACAAGAAGATGCAACAGGTAACGAAATAATAATAGGGCTTAGAGAACAACTTGATAAAAGTACAAACGAATTAACCACTTTACAAGAACAAAACGACAAATTAACAACTGAAATTGCCGGTTTGCTTGATTTGCAAAACGAACTCACGGCAAAAGACAGAGAAACAACCGTGAAAAGTAATCTTATACTTGAACTCAATCAAGAAATTGAAAATCTCCACAAAGAACTAAAATCACAAAAACTAACCGAAAATCAAGTAATAGTAAACTTGTCCGATTTTCATTTACAACTATTCCGTAAACTTATATCAAATCAACTTATTCAAAATTCTTTTTCTAAAATAAATGCTTCGGGTAAAATGTCCGGTGTTTTCGATATTGTACATACCAAAGATGAAAAAAGAAATCTTGCAAACTTAATGACAACCGTAACTGTAGGCAGTGCTGCAAACATGGTGATAAAACCGGTTATTGATAAGAATCTTATTCAAAAAGAAATCAAAAAATTCATAAGCAAATAAATGAAAAATTTTTTAAAATCATTGGCAGGTAAAGCATTAGGCATGCTTGGCGGTATAGATAAAAGTATTATTACTTATTTTGATACAGAACAAGAAAACTATAACAATACTTTTTTTCTTCTTATTCCAAAAATTAAGAGTAAGTTATATATACTCGCTACAACCGCCGACAATAATAATAAACTTTACGAACATAAATTAAACCTTGAAGGCTTAAAAGATGTATCTTTACTTTCTGATTTTTTGCGAAATAAAGTTCTCAAAGGCAAAAATGACCCTTTGTTTGCGATGTTTAGTGATGAAATTATGAAAGTTATTGATAGCATCGACAATAATATGTCTCAAATTTACAACGAACGCCCTGAAGCTAATTTTTCATTTGCATTAATAAAAAGAGATAATAGAATATATTTATTTGGAGCAACAGTTAATGACTCTGATATTATTAAATTTGTTGATTTAGAATACAAAGGGAAAGCTGTAAACAGCATTTTACTAAGTGATTATTTAAGCCAAATACTAACAACTGTACTATGATACTTGACAATATAAATGAAGAAACTGAAAAAAACGAAACTACCGAAGATGATTTTTTTTCAGAGTGGGACAGTCCACGGGAAGAATTTGTAATACCGACTAACGAAACCGAAACGGACAAAGATACAGATACTGACAATGAAACTGAAACCGAAGAAAAGCCTGATAATGAAAATACGTTTTTTGAAGAAACTGAAAAACTACTGTCGGAAACTGAAAAATTTGATATAGCAGAACAAGTGGTAGAGTTCGGAACTATGGGAATAGCTTATATTATTTCAATGGTAACCGAACATGAAGATATTACACGTTACGAACCTGATACAGACAAAAAAACACAACTTAAAAAGCGTATTCAAAAAACATTACCGGACAGTTTCAAGATGCCTACTTGGATGCAAATCGCAATATTACTTACAACTGCCTATGTGCCTGTAATCAAAATTGCAAAACAAGATATTGCAGACCGCAAAGCCAAAGAAATA
>JAOZMN010000552.1 GCA_029934265.1 Bacteroidales bacterium | reverse complement strand
ATTTTTTTATTAATTTTCTGTAATTTGATTAGAATATTAAGCAAAGAATTTCTATTTTTGCAAAAAATAATATATTAATCTCTAAATATTGATTTTCTCGGTGAAAAAAATATATTTTATTTTACTTTCGATTTTTCTTCTTTCGGGAAGTTGGCAAGCCGTAGCTCAGGAAGAGCATTCGGAGAAAACTCATTCAAAAAAGTTTGAACCGGGTTCTTTTATAATGAACCACGTTGCAGATGCTTACGAATGGCACATAACCGGCTCACACGAACATCCTGTAAGTTTACCGCTTCCGATAATATTATACAGCGAAACCTCAGGACTTCACTTTTTTATGTCTTCGGTTTTTCATCACGAAAAAGAACACAACGGATTTTCTATAGGAGGAAAGGACAGTAAATATAAAGGAAAGATAGTCGAAAATATTAATGGAGAGTTTGTTCGTCCTTATGATATTTCGATTACAAAAAATACTTTATCTTTATTTATAGGCTTGACACTTCTTTTATGGATTTTCTTGTCTGTGGCAAAAACATACCGAAGAAGAGAAGGTAAAGCTCCCAAAGGATTACAATCTTTTATTGAACCACTTATTATTTTTATTAGAGATGATGTTGCAAAAGCATCTATCGGAGAAAAAAAATACGAAAAATACACACCTTATTTATTAACGATATTTTTCTTTATTTTTCTGAATAATTTAATGGGTTTAATTCCTATAATTCCCGGCGGAGCAAATTTAACCGGCAATATTGCAATAACAATGGTTCTTGCAATACTGACTTTTATTATAACAACCGTTAACGGAAATAAAAATTATTGGTCGCACATTATTTTACCGCCCGTACCGCACGCCCTTAAACCGATATTAATACCTATTGAAATAATGGGAATGTTTATAAAACCCTTCGTTTTAATGGTTCGTCTTTTCGCAAATATGACTGCGGGACATATTGTTGCACTTGGTTTTTTCAGTCTGATATTTATTTTTGGAGAAAAATCGACCGGAGCAGGATACGGTATTTCAGTAATGTCGATTACTTTTACTGTTTTTATGACAATGCTTGAATTACTTGTTGCATTTATTCAGGCTTACGTATTTACTTTACTTTCAGCTTTGTATTTCGGAATGGCTACCGAAGAACACGCAGAGGGATAGAAATTTTTAATGTGCAATGTACAATGTACAATGTACAATTATAAATAATTTTTTTAACTAAATATTTATTTTAATGTACAATTTATCTATTATTTTACAGGCAGCGGCAGAGGCAGCAGTTAATCACCCTTACGCAGTAATGGGTGCGGCTATCGGAGCGGGACTTGCAACAATCGGAGCAGGTATCGGTATCGGTAACATTGGAGGAGGAGCTGTTGAAGCTATTGCAAGACAACCCGAAGCAGTCGGGGATATTCGTTCAAATATGATTATCGCAGCGGCACTTGTTGAAGGAGTTGCATTCTTTGCAATCGTTATTTGTCTTTTGGTAATTCTTTAATCCGAATTACACAAAAAAAACTTTAAATCATAGTCCGACGGTTGGTCGGATTGTGGTTTTAATAACAGAAAAACTTAATAAAATTGCACTTGTCAATAAGTGCAAAATAACTTAAAGAAACATTAAAATGGGATTAGTTACACCGGATTTCGGACTTATTTTTTGGATGGTACTTTCATTTTTGATAGTACTTTATATATTGAAAAAATTTGCATGGAAACCAATTTTATCATCTCTCAAAGAAAGGGAAGATTCTATTGAAGATGCTCTTTTGCAAGCCGAAAAAGCTCGTGATGAAATGAGCAAATTGCATTCTGATAATCAGAAAATAATGCAGGAAGCACGAGTTGAAAGAGAAAAAATGATGAAAGATGCAAGAGACATCAAAAATCAGG
>JAOZMN010000551.1 GCA_029934265.1 Bacteroidales bacterium | reverse complement strand
CCTGGGACCCACAGCTTAGAAGGCTGTTGCTCTATCCAGCTGAGCTACTGGACCATTTTTGAGACTGCAAATTTATAAAGGTTTTCGTTACCGGCAAATTTTTTATTCTAAAATTGTAAATTCTGTCCTTCTGTTTTTTGCCCTGCCCTCCGAAGTTTTATTATCTGCAATCGGTTTATCGAAAGCATAAGCCTTATACGACAATCTTTTTTTATCTATACCTTTGTTAATAAGATAGTTATAAACTACTTCGGCTCTGTTGCCGGATAACTTGATGTTTTTATCTCTGCTTCCTATACTGTCCGTATGTCCTCCTATTTCAATTTTAATTTCTTTATTGGTTGAAACAAAATTAAAAAGTTTTTCTAATTCGATAAAAGATATTTCTTTTAATTTGTATGAATTTGTTTCAAAAAATACATTTTTAAGAATTACGCTTTTTCCGGATTCTATTTTTTTCAGAGGAATATCCAAAAAAACATTTTTAAGTGTATCTGTATAATTTTCAAGACTGAAATTTTCTGAATAAAACAGATAATTTTTTTTGTTCACGTTTAGTGCGTAGTCTTCGCCTTGCGGAAGAAAGAAAATAAATTCGCCGGTTTGTTTTGAGCTAATATTTGAAATTATTTTATTTCCTGTTACGAGATTGAAAACTTCAAGATTAGCGGAAAGTTGTTTTTTTGTATCAGCATCGTAAACCTTTCCTTTAACGAAAATTACCGGTTTGGGTTTTGCTTGGGGATACAAATTAAATCTGTATAAATCTTGTCTGCCGTACCCACCTTCGTATTCTGCCGAAAAATATGCTTCTTTTCCGTCGGTACTTACTATCATGCTGAATTGTTCACCTTTGTCGTTTATCGGATAGCCGATATTTTTTGCTTCTGTCCATAGTCCGAGAGAATCTTTTCGAGAGTAAAAAATATCCGATTCTCCCATTCCCAAATGTCCGTTCGATGAAAAATAAAGAGTTTGATTGTCAGGGTGAATAAACGGTGCTTGGTCCATTTTCGGAGAGTTTATTTTTGCTCCCAAATTTACGGGGACTTCCCATTTCCCGTCTTTATTTCTTGTAGATTTGTAAATATCGCTTTGTCCGTATCCGCCGGGGCGTTTTGATACAAAATACAGTGTATTTCCGTCGGCAGAAATCGAGGGTTGTGATTCCCAGTATTTTGTGTTTATCGGCTCACCGACATTTTTGGGTTTTGTATAAGTTCCGTTTATTTTTTCGGAATAAAATATATCGCAACTTCCGTAACTTTTTCCGTGTTGATTAATTCTTCGGTGATTGTCGCAAGAAGTAAAAAAAAGATATTTTCCGTCCGGCGAAATTGCTTCTGCTCCTTCGTTTCCCTCTGTATTTACGGGCGAACCCATATTTTTGGATTTTGAAAATATGTTATTTTTACTTTCGCAGATAAAAAAGTCTTCTTGGGTATCGTTCCTGCTTTTAATTTCGATACCCTCTTCTTTTGGAATGCTTACCGTAAAGATTAATGTTTTTTTATCGCCGCTCAGAACTGGGAAATAATCGGCAAATTCGGTATTTACGTTTTTACCGAGATTTATCGGTGTAAAAGGTACCGGATTTTGAATTTGTCGGACGGCAAAAGTTGCTTTTTCTTTCAAATCTTTAATTTTTTCTTCAAAAGCTTTATCTTTATTTACTTGGTCAAATTTATTGATATGATTTAAAGCGTCTTTGTAAAAACCTTCTTGCCATTCCGTAAAGGCAAGATTATAAAATACATACTTGTTAAAATCGGGATTTATTTCGATTGCTTTTTTCAGTACTTCAATTTTTTTTAAGGGTTTATTTGTTTTGGAATAAATATCTGAAAGCAAAAAGTAACATTCTATAAAATCGGGATTTTTATCTAATGTTTTATTTATTT
>JAOZMN010000550.1 GCA_029934265.1 Bacteroidales bacterium | reverse complement strand
GTTGTTGGAATTTTGTAAAATTTCCGCTTCCGATAGAAATTGATGCAATTTTAACAGAGTCAAGTTTTTTTAGCGGAATTAAATCATTATCGTTAAATACCAATGTTTGGGAGGCTTCTATTAATTTTCTTTTTAAAAGTTCAGCTTCCGAAGTGTGCAAATCTTTATAAATATTTTTTATTTCTACGGGTTTATATTTATCCAAACCGACCCATCTTTTTGCTTTCAAAACTTTTTTGCAACGCTCGTCTATTTCTTCTTGTGTTATAAGACCGTCTATCAATGCTTGTTTTATTTGTTTGATTGCTTCCGGCACATCTTGCGACATAAGCAAAATGTCGGCACCTGCAATAAATGCCTTTAAATCAACAACTCCCGGCTCAAAATAACTGCTTACTCCTTTCATATTAAGAGCGTCCGTAAAAATAAGTCCTCCGAAATGCAATTCGTTTTTAAGCAAATTCGTTACGATTTTTTTGGAAAGACTTGATGCCGTATTTTTTGTGGAATCCAAAGCCGGAATACTTAAATGTGCTATCATTATTGCACCAACGCCGGCATTTATCAATTTACGAAACGGATACAACTCAATGGAATCCAAGCGTCTTCTGTCATGCTTGATAACCGGCAGACTTTTATGCGAATCCATATCCGTATCGCCGTGTCCGGGAAAATGTTTTGCGGTTGCTATAACTTTATTTTCCTGCATTCCGAACATAAAAGCAATTCCCTTATTGGCAACGTTTTCACGGTCTTCGCCGAAAGAACGGCTGTTGATTACCGGATTTGCCGGATTGTTGTTTACATCAATTACCGGAGCAAAATTTATATGAGCCCCGACTCTTTTTACCTGTCGTGAAATTTCTTTTCCGAGTTCAAAAATAAGTGCATCATTTTTTATTGCACCAAGCATCATTTGGCGAGGATAGCGAATGGTACTGTCCAATCGCATTGAAAGTCCCCACTCGTAATCGCCGGCAATAATAAGCGGTGTTTGCGAAATTGATTGATAATAATTTGTCAGTTTTGCTTGTGCAACCGGTCCTCCTTGAAACATTATCAGACCGCCGATTTTATAGTCGGTTATTAGTTTCTTTACGGCTTCATTTTTTCCTTTTTTTGGATAGGCGGCTACCATAAATAATTGTGCCAGACGCTCGTCCGGAGTAAGGCTTGCAAAAACAGAATCTACCCAACCTGTTGTATCTTCGGCATAAAAAGCCGTGTTTTTGTTGGTCTTTGTACTAATCTCTACTTCGGAAGTATTTGAAAATGTAAAAATAAGCGGTAGCAATATTGTAATTATGATTATATTTTTCACTGTAAAGTTTGGATTTTCGGGTTTTCATAAAAATTTTTACAAATTTATAAATTTAATAAACAAAAAACACCCGATAAGTATAAAACTTTCAGGTGTTTTTTGTATTTTTACGTAAGACCTATGTCTTGCTAACTTTACAGAATGCCGGCTCCTGCGTATTCCAATATTTTATTCACAGCTTTTGGTGGAGCTTTAAATTTTATTGTATTTAACAATTTCGTAATTTCATTATCCGATTTTGCTCCTCTTTCCACTATTTTTTCCGTCTCTATGAGCATTGCCGGTTCTTTTTTGAAGTCATTAATTATATAATGTAGAGTAGAATTTCTTTTCATGTGTATAGTTTTTTTAGTTTTTTGTATTGTTTACTTTCAAAACGTATGTAATTAAAGTATAGTATTGTTTTTAAGATATTTAACAAATTTTAACGAATGTGTATTGATTGTCGATTTGCTTTTCTTTTCGACTTATTTTTCCGGCAAGGTAGAAAAAGTAAACCGGCAATAAGTACAGTAATATACGCTCTTAATAATTTACTTTTTTTAATCTTTATATACAAATAGTATATTTTTGATTTTTT
>JAOZMN010000012.1:13147-22108 GCA_029934265.1 Bacteroidales bacterium | reverse complement strand
TATTTGGCAGACTAACAGCTGCATTTATTCAATTTTAACCCTTAATTCGCATTAAAAATAAAGAAATAAGCAAGACAAACAAAAAATGAATTTTATTTGCATAATACCGTCAAGATACGGCTCAACGAGATTTCCCGGAAAACCGCTTGCTGATATTTTTGGAAAAACAATGATACAAAGAGTTTACGAGCAAGCACGAAAGATATTTGACTATGTACTCGTTGCAACGGACGATATTAGAATTTCTAAGGAAGTAGAAAATTTCGGAGGTTTGGTAATTATGACTTCCGAAAATCATAACAGCGGAACGGACAGGTGCAAAGAGGCATTAAATAAATTTGAAGAAAAATCCGGCAAAAAATTTGATATAACAATAAATATACAAGGAGACGAGCCTTTTATAAAACCGGAACAACTTATAATGCTTAAAAATTGTTTCAACGACAGCGATACTCAAATTGCAACATTGATAAAGAAAATTTCAAGCCAAGCCGAATACTTAAACCCCAATAAACCCAAAGTTATTTTCAATAAAAATAATGAAGCGATTTATTTCAGCCGAGCAGGGATACCTTATATAAGGGAAAAAACATTTGAGCAGGCAAAAAAAGAAAATACTTTTTACAAACATATAGGAGTTTATGCTTATAAATCCGAAATATTAAGAAAACTTACAGAATTAGAGCAATCCGGCTTGGAATTAACTGAAAAATTAGAGCAAAACAGGTGGGTAGAAAACGGTTTTAAAATTAAAGTTGCAATTACCGAATACGAAAGTTTATCCGTAGATACACCGGAAGATTTAGATAAAATTATAAAACTGACCAAGAATTTTGTGGATTTCGTGTAAAAAAAGCATCACCTTACAAAATAAAATCGTATCTTTGACGTATATATTAATACCTGATAAAGCAAAATTATATGAAAACTTTACAAATATACATATTTACAGCACTTATAAGTTTTTTGGCGATGACTACACAAGTTTTTTCGCAAGATAAAATTTATGACACAGACCGGTTGTTAAACAATGAAACAGTTCACGAAGTTTTGATTTATCCTAACCCGTCTCTTTCCGATAAATTTAACGTGAAATCCGAAGACCTTATTGTATCGGTTGAAGTTTTAAACGTAATCGGACAAAGAGTTGCTAAAGTTGTAAATACCACCGGAGTACCTTATAATATGTTTGTAAACATACCCGACTGCGAAGCCGGAATATATATGGTGCGAATAACTTTTGCGGACAAGAAAAAAATTATAAAAAAAATTATGGTAAAATAGGATTGAAGACATTTTAACCTATTTTACATTAATGAGTTCGGTATAAAAAGACCCTTAGGGTTTGATTTGACAAAATTTAACGAATCTAAATATTTAATTTACAGCATATTACTTAAAACCCTAAGGGTCTGATTGCAAAAGAATATAGAACTCATTAATTATCAAAAAACTTAAAAAACTTAAATATTCCACTTTTTTGCAAAGTGGAATATTTGTTTTTAAAAGATAATCAATAACAAATGAAAATTCTACACACTTCCGACTGGCATATCGGCAAAAAATTATACGAAAAAGAACTAATCGAAGACCATAATTTCTTTTTTAACCAATTAATTTCGATTATTGAAAAAGATAAAATTGATATTCTTATAGTAGCCGGCGATATTTTCGATACAGCCTATCCTTCCAACAGTTCATTGAAATTATATTATCAAACTCTGAAAAAATTACAAAATACCGAGCTGAAAAATATAATTATAACAGGCGGGAATCACGACTCCCGAAGCACACTGAACGCACCTCAAGAAGTATTGGCATTTCTTAATATCCATGTTATCGGCGGAGTTCCCAAAACAGAAGACGACCAAAATGACTACGACAAACAAATTATAGAAATTAAAGACAAAAATAATGAAACGAAACTTGTCGTAGTTGCAATTCCGTTTTTGAGGGAGCGTGATATTCGCAAATCCATTGCAGGCGAAAGTTTTGAAACAAAACGAAGGGCAACAATCGACGGAATTAAAGAACATTTTAATATCTTGTCGGAAAAAACATTCAAATACAGAGAAAAAAACATTCCGGTAATTGCAACCGGGCATTTATTTGTAGCAGGAGCAACACCTTCGGAAAGCGAAAGAGAAATTTATGTCGGAAATCAAGAAAAACTCTCCGGCGATTTTCTTACCGACAAGTTTGACTATCTCGCACTCGGACATATACACAAACCTTACATTGTAGGAAAAAATCCGGCGATAAGATATTCCGGTTCGCCTATCCCTTTGAGTTTTAGTGAATATAAAGACAAAAAATCAGTAGTAATTATCAATACCGAAAAAAAAGATTTGGATATTGAAACAAAAATAATAAATCCGTATAGAAATTTGTATCGTTTCAAAGGAATATTACAAGAAGTTATAAGTAAATTTGAAGAAAAAATTACAGATAATGAAACAACTGATTTAGTTGAAATTGAAGTTAGAGAAGAAAAATTTTCATCGGAAATAAAACATAAATATCAAGAGTTTATCGAAAAATATTCGGATATAATAATTTCAAAAAAATTAGTTTTTAACGACCAACTTGTAAGCATCAGCGAGCTTTACAAAAACAAAGAAACATTAAGCGAAATTGATGATTTTGAAGTATTTACAAAATTATTGGATAAAAATGAAATTTTGGATAAAGAAAGAAAAGAATTAGAAGAGTCATATAAATATTTAAGGAATCAACTTTGGCAAAGTTAATTAAGTTTTGCTTGCGAAAGCAAAATCATAAATATACAATTATAAATAGACAAGATCCCTTCCATGCTCGATAAAATAAAAAAAACAGCTGAATTTTTAAATTCAAAGATAAATTCAAAACTCGATATTCTCGTTATACTCGGAAGCGGTCTTGGCAGTTTTGTCGAAAAAATAGAAAATCAAAAAGTTATAGATTATTCTCAAATTCCAAATTTTCCTGTTTCAACAGTCGAAGGGCATGACGGGAAACTCGTTTTTGGGACAATTTCCGGTAAAAATATCGTAGCCATGAAGGGACGGTTTCATTATTATGAAGGTTACGATATGAAACAAATAAGTTTTCCGATAAGAGTATTTAAAGCACTTGGAATTAACATTTTAATGGTTTCAAATGCAGTCGGAGGTTTAAATCCGGAATACAAACAAGGCGATTTGATGCTGATAACAGACCATATAAATTTCTTTTCGACAAATCCGTTAATCGGAAAAAATAATCCCGAACTCGGTGAGCGTTTTCCTGATATGAGTAAAGTTTACGATGAAAATTTGATAAATAAAGCTGAAAAAATTGCAAAGAAATTACAAATAAAAATCCGTAAAGGAATTTATATCGGAAGTGGCGGACCAACTTTGGAAACTCCGGCAGAATACAAGATGTTTCGTATTTTGGGAGCAGATGTAACCGGAATGTCCACCGTACCGGAAATTATTGCTGCAAACCATGCCGGAATGCGATGCTTCGGAATGTCGATAATTACAAACGAAGCCACTCCTAAACCGTACGAACAGCAGGAAGAAACAACGCACGAAGAGGTACAACAAGTTGCCGGAAATTCAGAACCGAAAATGACCGCAATTTTTGAAGAACTGATTTCTCAAATTTAAGAAATGCAGAAAAACTTAAATTTTCGGCTTCCCGAATTTCGGATAACTTCATAATCAGAAATATTTTTGAAATCAGTAAAATATTTTTCCGGTATTCTTTTTCCGCTTTCCCGATTGCAATAAAATTTGATGCCTTCTTTTTTATCGACCGGAATGAATCCGAAATTTTTGAAAGCATTGCCGTTTCCCCAATCCAAGTCGATGTAAGTCATAATGTCGTCCGGATTGTAAAGTTTTGAATATGCTTTTATCAGTCTGCTCAAACCTCCGACAACAGTAATTTCTGTTTTGTTACAAAAACGTAAAAGTTCGCCGGATTTTCCGGTTTTGAAATTTCGAGTTCCGGCAAAAGTCGCACAAGCAACCGGATTTTCATTTTCAAATAACATAAAACCATGTTTTGAATCCGTTGAACCGTATATATGATTTTGGTTTGTAAATTTTTGTGAAATTTCTTTGTTTATTTTTCGTATTTCGCATTTTCTGGCAAAAACACGTTTGTTTTTTCCGAACAAAGAAGAAATTTTACTTTTAACAATTTCCGGTTTTCGTATCCACCAATCTTCAAAAATAACAGTTTTATTTTCCGGATATGTAAAATTATTGTAGTCGGAATAGGGTAGGAGTATTATTTTTTTTCTTTCTGTTTCGGAAATATTATGAAAGTTGAAAAAATATTTCAGCCAAGAATTAAAATTACCTGCTGAAAATTTGTTATTCATCGCCGAGAATCAAATCTTTAAGACTTCTTTTTGGGACAAAATGCCTGCCTTGTTCGTCTCTGTGATAATGAAAATTTCCGGTTTTGTCGATTGGTTCGATAATTATTTCTTCCGCCGGCATACCGAATGCTATTACGATAGCAATTTTATATTTATCGTCGATATTAAAATCTTTTTTTAGTGTCTCTCGGTCGATTGCGGCTATCATGCAACTTGCAATTCCTTTTTCTGTAGCTCCCAAACGAACAGAGTGTCCCCAAATTCCGACTTCAAAATCAAAAAAATCTCGTTGCCCTTTCGGGATAAGAGTAGTATCGCCAAGTATTATCATGTATCCGGTCGGACGCTCGCCGATTTCGGGACCGTCCCAGTCGGGTAAAGCACCTGCCCATTTTAACGTTTTAAAAACTTTATTGTTTGTCTTATCTTCTGTTACAATTAAAAATTTCAGACTTTGGAGGTTCATCGGCGAAGAGCTTAAACGTGCGAGTTCTACAAGTTCCGTTAAAGTTTCTTTGCTTATTTTTTTATTTTCGTCAAAACGTCTGTACGACCTATTTTTTTCTATTAAATTTTTTATCATTTTTTTATTCGTGTCAAAAGTCGGATAATACTATTTTTTTGATAACGTAAATTAATGGTGACTTTTCAGTAGCTGCGGTATTTATGCCGTAGTTAAAATATTAAAGAGTTCGGTCTGATTGCGAAGAAATATACTTTTTAGACCGGATTCATTAAATAAAGTCACCATTAATATACGCTATCATTTTTTTATTCAAAAAGTTTAAATTCCGTTTTCAGGTCTTTTTCAATAATCAGAATATTATTTGAGTTTCCGTTTCTTGCTTTTATGTTTTGTTCTTCAATTTCGATAGGCAAATTAGCGGCTTTGGCTTTGCCTGCAAGCAGAGTTATCAGCGAAGTTATTATGTATGCAATGATTATTAGCGGTATTGCAAGCGATTGCAGAAGTATAATGAATATTAATGAAGTTCCGAGAAAAATATATTTTGTTTTATTGTTTCTCCAAGAATATTCTTTAAATTTCAGAGAGAACATAGGTAAATCACAAATCATTAAATATGATAAAATCAATATTATCGGTAAGAAAAAGTATTCATTTTTAAATATAATAAGTGGGATCCCGAGAAAACGTAACATAAAACCGAAACTCAATGAAGTTCTTATTTCGAAGGCGGCTTTCATAAAATCGTCTATGCCGTCTAATGCGTAATAAAATATGAGTTCGGAAGGGTCTAATTCCGAAATTATCGGTAATGATGCTATAAACATGGCGACAGCCGGAGTTGCAAGTCCTTTAAAACTTGTAGTTTGAGTTGTGTCGATATTAAATTTTGCGAGTCGTAATGCAGAAAACATAACAATAATTGCTACTGATGCCAAGAATAAAGTATCTGAAAGTGGTAAGTTAGGACTTACGTTCTTCACTTTAAGTGCTTCTTGCATCATTTGGAATAAAATGGCGGTAGGAGCTACGCCGAAACTTACCAAGTCGGCGAGGGAATCTAATTGTTTTCCGATTTCTGAATATGCACCAAGCAGGCGAGCCGTAAAGCCATCGAGAAAGTCCAATATTGCGGATATTCCTATCAAATATGCCGAAACAATCAAGTTGTCGGGACTTTCAAAAGCTATAAATATTGCCAAACTTCCCGAAAATAAATTCAGTAAAGTTATAAGGTTAGGTATTGTAAAATATTTTATTTGTGTATCAGACATTTTTATTATTATTATTAACAAATTTTAAAGCTAACTGCTTTACATTGTTAATACAAATATAAGACCGGTTTTTTAATTTGTACTTTAAATTTTACAAAAAGCAAACCAAAGCGGTCTTTATTAGGTGCTAAATTACTGTAAATTAAACGATAATAAAAAAATAAAATTTTAAGTAATTTCTTCTTTTTTTACATTAATTGCTTGCGGACCTCTTCTGCCTTCTGTAATATCGAATTTTACGTCGTCTCCTTCTTCAAGTACGGAAAATCCTTCGCTTTCAATTCCGGTATGGTGAACAAATACATCGTTTCCCTCTTCGGTTTGTATGAAACCGAAACCTTTTGAAGAGTCGTACCATTTAACAGTTCCTTTCATTTGTTTTTAATTTTTAAAATTGTGAATTTTATTGATTTTTTTGGATAATATTATGCAGCTTGCGTTAATTGTACTAATTGTATCGTTTACAACGGCTATACACCACAAACATAATAAATTTATTTCTTATATACCATTTTATTTTATATCGTATTGATTATTAATTGATTAAACTTAATTGCTTTTTATGTTAAGTATTTGAAAGACAATCTTTTAATGTTTATTGAACAAATATAACAGGGAATTTATTTTTTTTCGATTTTTACGGCTTTTGCTTCTTTTACCATTTTAATATTCGCATTTTTGGGTGTAATAATTTCATAATTACCACTTCCTTTGTCGGAAAGCTTTTGCAGTAATTTGTTGTGTGATTTGTCTTTTCCGAAATGAAAAATGCTTAGTTTTATGCCTTTTTTTTCGTATTTGATTATAAGTTTAAGAATTTTATCATCGTAAATAAATTCGCCGTCCGTAGCAAGTATAATTCTGTTGTTTCCATTTTCGATATAATTTTCTAAGGCGGTTTTGTAAGCTGTTTTCATACCTGCTTGAAGTTTTGTTCCGCCTCCTCCGGAAAGATTTTCAATAACGGTTGTTATTTTGCTTTTTTCGTTGCATGGTGTGGGGTCTAATAATAATTTTGCCGTTCCGGAATAACTTACGATTGCAACAATATCTTCCGGTCTTAGAATTTGCAGCAACTTTATGAATGCGTTTCTTAAAAGCGGTAATTTATCAGGTGATTTCATTGATTGTGAGACATCTAACAGCAGAGTGAGATTATTTGGAGCATATCCGTCCATTGATTCAAAAAGTTGTTCTTCTATTGAAATTTTGCCCGGCGGAATAAATCTGAAAATATCCGGTTGCAATGCGTTTTTGAGCAATAAAGTCGGTGCTGCATATTCTTGCGAAGCTGCAAATTCCGGTTTGCCGGCTTTTATGCAAAATTCGTTAAAATCGGCAACGGCTTTATTGTAAGCAAGTACAAAAGGAAGATAATCTTCTTGTATCACCGTATCCGGCAGGTTTTTTTTTAAAGATTTATATTTTTCGGTGAAAATTATCAGCTCGTTTGTTATATTTTCGTACAATTTATGTGTTCCGGAATTTGCCGAACCCTTTTTTATTCCTTTCAAATTTTCGATTTTATCGGATTTTAAAATTTTTATTTTTTCCGATGCTTCTTTTGTCGATTTACCGGCAAAAACTGTATCACGATAAAATTTTTTAATTTCCGAAAGCAAAATATAAGAAGATGATGAGGCTTCTGAAAAATCATTATAAGATTTTTGCCACGAATTATCAATATTTTCAGGTGGATATGTTTTGTAGATTTTATTTATTTCAGCGTATAATTTTTGTTGCATTATATCAAACTCATAGTGCAGATATTCAAAATCTTTGATAATTTGATAAGCACCTTCAAAATTATCGGTTTTATATTTTTGTTCCGACAAATATACTTTCAAATTGCTTACAAGTTGTTTCTTGGCGTTTGTTATTATGAATATTGCTTTTATTCGTTTATTTATTTTTTTTCGATATTCAAAAGGCAAAAAACGACAATTATTCATAGCTTTCTCAAATTCACATCTGGCAAGTTTCAGGTTTCGGTCATCTATGTTTAACTGCAAATCTTCTATCGGCGAACTTAAATTTTCGACATAATATTCATTAAGTATTTCGTTGTAATATCTGAATTTTTGAGTAAGTTCATTGCTAAATTCCGTTTCTTTGTTTATATATTCCATAAAATTATTCAGAGCCATATTCGTATTTTCGTTAATGACTTCGGTTTGCTCGACTATTTTTACTTTTTGTAATTCCAAAGGAAAATATTTGTATCTGATGTCGAGTTTATTCAGTTTTCTTTTATCGACAACAAAAACAGGTATTTTTTGCGGATATTTAAGCATATATACCTTTCGGTCGGCGGAAATATTTACAAAAGCATTAAAATTTGTAAGACAATTTTCATTTCTGTATTTATTGATTTCAAGAAAATATTTATTTGAATAAATATCAGTTTGTTGCTCTTTGAGAGTATAATTATTTATAGCCTCTCGCTTTATTTCCTGCATATTGTTAAGTGCTTTTTCAAAAAACGAAATATAAAAATAATTTACGCTGTGAGTCAATCCGGAATGCAAATAATAGTTCCAAAAATGCAAATCGTTTTCGTTTATGTTTCGTATTATTTTATTGAAAGGAAATTTGTAAGTTTTACTTTGTTTTTCAAGATTATAATACCAATCGTTAATAATTAATGCTTCTTCATTAAGATATTTACGCATATTTTGTTCACAAAAGAAGTATATATTTTTATCTTTGTACGGTTGTAATTTTCTGTATATCAGAAAAGTACTTGAATATAATTTTTCCGAATATTTATTTATGTCTTTATAAAGTTCCGAAATTTCTTTAATTTTTTTATCGGCAAAGACAAACTTATCGTTTCGATATTTTGATTTTTCCACATATTTTTT
>JAOZMN010000012.1:7500-13137 GCA_029934265.1 Bacteroidales bacterium | reverse complement strand
TTAGTTTGAACTTCCGAATACTTATCGTGAATTTTATTTGTGAAAAAATTTAAACTATCTGTATATTCCGGTTTCAGACGAAAACTTAAAGCATTTATTTTCTCGATTAGTTTTTGGTCGGATTTAATAAGACATAAACTTTTTTTGTCTATACCGTTTTTTTTGTCTTTTTGATATTTTTTTTGTCCTTCGTAATAATTTATCAAACAGGACATTCCGCCGGAAAGTTGTTTCGCTGTAAAATCCATGTAAGCAATATAGGCATTGAGAACTTCAATATTTTGCTTATTAATTTTTTGAGCATGAAGATTAGCTGTCGCTGTAAAAAATATTATCAAAATAAACGAAAATATTTTTATAGATTTGTTTTTTATCTTAAATTTATACATATTTGTTTTGTAGAATTTTTTATTGATTTCGGTGCAAACAGACCATTAGAGTTTAATTTAACAAGCTTAAATGTTTTATTTACAGTTATTTACTTCAAACCTTAAGAGTCTGTTTGTCTAAAATAATCCTTTTTACATCGTTGTTTTGTTAATAAAGGTTGAATTTTACAACTTCACAACTTCACAACTTCACAACTTATAACCATTTATCCGACAAAATTAAGAATATGAAAACAAAAACAAAACCTATCGAACTTTGGTACAAATTACTTTCATCGTCTTTGAAACTTCCCGGAGCGATAGTTTGGCGGAAAAAATTCATTAAAAGTATATATAAAGGTGTTCGTACCGACAAAGAAATATCTTTTTTTGAAAAAAACGGTTATTTTAAAAAATCTATCACCGAAAGTGAGATTGACCAAATAACACAAAAACTTATAACGAGAGAAGTTGTCGAGATAGCCGGAAAGTCATTTTTTGCCGGTTTGCCCGGAGGTTTTGCCGCTGCAATTACCTTGCCTGCCGATGTAGTACAATTTTATATGCACCATATTGTTATAATTCAAAAACTTGCATATTTATTCGGTTGGAAAAAAATAATAAAATCCCCCGACGATAAAAAAGGATTATTGTTATTGACTTTATTTTTTGGAATTATGCACAAAATAGAAGGTGCGGAAGATGCGATGAAACAAATTTCCGGAAATAAAAATATTATTGAAGATTTTGATATTTTCGGAAGGGAAGACGGCGAAGCTTTGCAAGTGAAGGAATATTTAAAATCAAACTTGGAAAAAACAAACATTAAATCGGTAATAAAACGAGTTGCCGGATTTCTTGGAGTCAGGCTGTTAAAAAACTTTGCCAAACAAGCTCCCGCAAAAGTTGTACCGATACTCGGCGGAGCAATTTCCGGAGGACTTTCATATATTTCGGCAAAAAAATATACAAGCAAATTAGTATATTTTTTTAAGAAAACCGATATAAAATTTTAAATTTGTCCGAAATTTTAAAAATCAGTTTTCAGATATTTGAAAGTATTTACCGGCTAACATAATTATAATTTATTAACTAATAGTAGTTTACGTAGATATGTAAACAACATTAAAAAAGGTCTAAGACCTTATTTTCGTATGAAGAAACAAATATTTATCGGTATAATAATATTAAATTTATTTATTTTTGCTTCGTGTACCGGTGACGGTAACACGGAACCGGATAAAAATAAAGAAGACGTAATTTCCGATTCGGAGCAAGTAAGTTCGGATAAAAATTTTAATTATTCCGTCCCGAAGGAAGAAGTTTATGAAACTTCCGAAAATTTATTATTCGATAAATTTTACCCCATAGGTTGGTCGGAAGACGGTAAATTTGCTTATATTTCCGAACCGGCGGACGAAGGAACAGGTTTTTATTTTTTTGATATAAAAATAATGGATATAACTTCCGGCAAATTAATTTGGGAATGGAAAATTGACCAAACAAATGAGCAGGAAACCGGTTCGTTGTCGCAAACTTGGCAAGAAAATAAAAAAATATTTATTGAAAAACTTAAAGAAAACGGTATTTCACAAGAAAAAATAAAAATAGAAGCGTTTCCGGAAAACGTCAATGGTAATATGATTGATTTGGAGCATAAAATTAAGCGTGAAAAAGATAAAAAAGGTTTCGGTTTCGATATTGTATCGGAAACACAGGCGTACATAACGATAAATAAAGAAAAAAAACAACTGATATATGAAAAAAATTATGATGATAATATAATTTTAAACGTTAGTTGTCCGGGATTTATAAAAAGCCCCTCCGGTAAATATGTTGCTGCAATATTTAAAACCGAACAATGGGGATATGAAGGACCTCCGAATTTAATAACATTCAGCTTTGCAGGCTTTAAAACCAACTAAAAGGATATACTTGGTACAAGAAAACACATCAATTTAATTATAAAAACGTAAAATTAGAAAATACAAATATATATTCCTTATAATTAAACATTTAGAGGGTTTGTTTGTATCGTATAATTATTTTAAAATCATGCTCGGTTTGTATTTTGTAAAAAATAAAATATTAGTCCGGTCTAAAATGACCCTTAGGGTTTGATTTAACAAAATTTAACAAATCTAAATGTTTAATTTACAGCATTTTACTTAAAACCCTAAGGGTCTGATTGTGAAGAAATATATTTTTTAGACCGGACTCAAATACTTTTTATTCAAGCTTTGGTATATAATTTTTTGTAATTACTAAAAAAATTCTAATTTTATGCGAAATTTTAAACATAAACTGCAATGGAACTAAAAGATAATCAAGTAAAAGGCAAAAATGTCAATCCCCCTGTATGGTCGAAAAACACAAGCGGTAAGTTCGGAGATAAACTACCCGACACCATTGTATTGCATTATACGGCAGGTCCTTTTAAAGCATCACTTTATACCCTTACAAATCCAAGAGTAAAAGCATCGGCACATATAATAATTGACAGAGACGGGTCTATTACTCAATTAGTTAAGTTTGACACAGTAGCATGGCACGCCGGTAGAAGTTCGTACAAAGGACGTACAGGATTAAACAAATATTCCATTGGAATAGAGATGGTTAATTCCGGCTATTTATCTAAAAGCGGAAATGTTTATCGTTCGCAATTTGGCAGTGCGTACAATCCAAGTGATGTAATTCAAGCGGTGCATAAAAATCAAACAACTCCGAAATATTGGCATATTTATACGGAAGAGCAAATTCAAACAGTAACTGAACTTTGCCGACTTCTTATTGATGAAAAAGGAATAAAGCACATAGTAGGACACGATGATATTGCACCTTCAAGAAAAACAGATCCGGGACCGGCTTTCCCGCTTAAACGATTGGAAAAACAACTGCTCGGAGATTCTCGACATGAAGACGGAGGCGAAGAGCTTCCCGAAGTAGGAAGAGTTGTAGCAAGTGCGTTAAATATAAGAGAAACGCCCAAAACAGGAATGAAAGTAGCTCAAGCCTTGAAAAAAGGAACAAAAGTAAAAATACTTGACGAAGTAAACGGCTGGTATAAAATAAGTACCGAAATAGAAGGTTGGGTATTCGGTAAATTTGTAGAAACTTGAGAGCAATTTACAATGAACAAATTACAATGAGCAATTGTTCATTGTAATTTGTTCATTGTAAAATTGTAAATTGTTCATTGTAAATTGTAATTGATTATGAAATATTGGTGGATAACTATACTTGTAATAGTTGTAGTACTCATTGTAGTAGGAGTATTGTACGACAAGGGAATGCTTAATTTTGAGTGGCAAGGATTGACTATGTTTTTTGCTACACTTGCAGGGCCGTATGCTTTTGTGAAAAAAATATTGATTCATAAAAATGCAAAAGCAGAATCAATAATGCAAAAGCATAAAAATATAAAAGAAGAAGAAAAAATTCACAGAGTTGAAACTGATACTCAAATACAAGAAAAAGAAAAAAGAATACAAGAACTTGATGTTGAAATTAAACAATCTGAAGAAAAAATAAAGAAAATAGAGAAAAAGAAGAAGAAAGTAGAAAAAGAAGTCAGAGAGTACAGTATAGAAGAAACACAAGACGAAGCAATTTATTATTTCGGAACATAAGCCGGCGAGTATTGTTACAAGAATAAGTATCTTCCTAAAAATAAGGTAGTGCATTTTAACTTTGCTAAAGTTGAAATAATATATGAGTTCGGTATAAAAAAGACCCTTAGGGTTTGATTTAACAAAACTTAACGAGTCTAAACAGTTAATTTACAGTACATTACTTAAAACCCTAAGGGTCTGATTGCGAAGAAGTATACTTTTTAGGCCGGACTCATATATTTTTTGTTCCATTAAAATAGGTTTGAGACTTTAGTTTATGAGAAAAATATTAATTTTATTTATTATATTATTACCTTTTACGGCGTTCGGACAATATCCTATTCCCGTTCGGAAGGGAGATACACTTAAAATAGTAAAGAAAGAAACGGTTGATTTTATAGCGGTTAAAGATACTTTGTGGATATTAAAAAACAGTCAATTACAAAATGCAATAATAAAAGCAAATAAACTTGAACTTTGTGAAGAACAAACAACAGAATATAAGAATCTTGTAAAACTTCTAAAAGAACAAGGAGCCGAAAAAGACAGCCTAAGCACAATACTGAAAAAAGACTGGGAAATATGCGAGAAAGACATCGTTAAAATGGATAAATTGCAACAGCGTCAGTCGTTATATACAAAAATTGCAGTAATCAGTATTCCGGTAGCTTTTCTAATCGGACTTTTTATCAATTTATAATGTTTTTGCTTAATAAACATTTGTTTTTTGTGTAATGTTTTACAAATACAGCTTTGCCCTATTAACAGGGTTGAAGATTTTGAAATAAATTATTTACCCCTGAAAAATATAGTATTATGAATAAGTACATGGACGTAGTAAAGTATTTTGCGGATAACTCGATGGATTTTTGGTTAAGTGTCTATCTTCCCGTAACTTTATGGTTAATTATAGTGTTTGTTTTTTTCGTGTTGCTTTTACGAAAATATACCTTTGCCGATTGGTCGGAAGAAAAACCTAATCCCTTTGAAGGCGAAACTTTCAATATGCCGAGAGGTATTTTTAGAGGAATATTGACTTTGTCTTTATTATTTTCGGTAGTGGTTCTGGAACTTGCAAACGTAAGAATAATAGGTTTGGAAGATGAGTTACACGAATTCATGATAGCATTTCAAATGATGATAGCATTTTATTTCGGTTCGAAAGTTATGCACCACATAACAAGTGCCGACAAAAGTAAAAATGCGACAAGGTATTCAACCACAACGGATTATCAAACTCAAAATGATACTTCTTCCAATGAAACAAATTCCGGAGCTGCAACTTCTGATTTTCACAATGAAGAGGCGATGGGATAAATATTTGTATGAATTTTACTTGGAAACATACAATTTTTAATTGTTACGCAAAATTTATATTCAAACCTCGATGTATGATTCGTCGAGGTTTTTAAGTATTGTTACAAACGCAATTTTGAAGCAGAAGACTTTAACAATCAAAAGTGAAATTACATACAAAAAATATCATAAAAAAATACGGAAAACGTACCGTTGTGAAAGGAATTTCCGTAGAAGTTAATCAAGGAGAAATTGTTGGACTGCTCGGACCCAACGGGGCAGGAAAAACAACTTCTTTTTATATGATAGTAGGATTGATAAAACCAAATCAAGGCAATGTATTTCTTGACGATGAGGACATT
>JAOZMN010000012.1:0-7490 GCA_029934265.1 Bacteroidales bacterium | reverse complement strand
AGACATTACAAAACTACCGATGTATAAAAGAGCAAAAAAAGGCTTGGGATATTTGCCGCAAGAGGCATCTGTTTTCAGAAAATTATCTATAGAAGATAATATTCTCAGCGTTCTGCAGATGACAAAACTCAAAAAAAAAGAACAGAAAGAAAAAACAGAACAACTTCTTGAAGAATTCGGATTGACAAAAATAAGAAAAAGTCTTGGGATACAACTTTCCGGCGGAGAGCGAAGAAGAACTGAAATTGCAAGAGCCTTAGCAATAGATCCTGCATTTATATTATTAGACGAACCCTTTGCCGGAGTGGACCCGATAGCTGTTCAGGAAATACAATCAATCGTTTCTAAATTAGTAAAAAAAAATATCGGAGTTTTGATAACAGACCATAATGTACACGAAACTTTAAGCATAACAGACAGAGCCTACCTTCTTTTTGAAGGAAATATTTTAGAAGCCGGCACGGCGGAAGAACTTGCGGCAAACCCTGAAGTGAGGAAAAAATATCTTGGAGAAAAATTTGTTTTAAGAAAATAACAAAAAAGTGAAAAATGTTTTTTTATTTCAAAAAATAACTTTACTTTTGCACTTCAAAATAGCGGGTGTGGTGAAATTGGTATACACGTTAGACTTAGGATCTAATGCTTCACGGCGTGGGGGTTCGAGTCCCTTCACCCGCACAATCGCAGGAAGCCGCCCGAAAATATCGAGGCGGCTTTATTTTTATTTGTTTCAAAATCAAAATTTATAAATAGATGAATATTACACAAGAAAAAATCGACGAGCTTAATTCGGTAGTCAAACTTATTGTTACAGAAGAAGATTATAAAGAGGGTGTTGCGAAAGTACTTAAAGATTACAAAAAAAATGTCAGTATGAAGGGCTTTCGACAAGGGAAAGTGCCTATGCGAGTCATAGAACGCCTTTACGGAGCAAAAGCAAAAGCCGAAGAGGTAGATAAAATGGTTTCTCAAGAATTGTCGAAATTTCTAATTGATTCTAAGGTAGATGTACTCGGGCAACCACTTCCTTCAAAAGATCAAAAACAAATAGATTTAGATAAATCCGACGATTTGGAATTTCTTTTCGATATAGCAATAGCACCACAATTTGACCTTAATATTGATGAAAATATCGAAATACCTTACTATAATATTAAAGTTGAAGACGAAGATGTTGAAAATCAAATAAAAAATTATCAACAAAGGCACGGAAAATCGGAAGAAGAAGAGACTGTTGCCGAAAATTCTTATATAAAAGGTCTTATTGAACAAATCGACCAAGAGGGAAATCCGACCGAAGACGGCGTAAAATCCGATGCAACTTTTTTATCAATAGAACTTATTAAAGATGAAGAAATTAAAAAAAGTTTTATTGGTGCTAATATTAATCAAATTATTTCTTTTGATGTAAAAAAGGCATATCCAAATGATACCGAAATCGCCGGAATGCTTAAAATAGATAAAGAACAAGTCCCGGAATTAGATCCGAATTTTCAAATAACCATAGAACAAATAACAGGTTTTACAAAAGCGGAAGTAAATGAGGAACTTTTTGATAAAGTTTTTGGAGAAGGAAATGTTAAAACGGAAGAAGAATTTAAGGAAAAGATAATTGAAGAAATCAAAAAAATATATTCTTACGATACAGAGTATAAATTTTCTGTTGATGCAAAAAAAGAATTGATAAAAATAACAAATTTGTCTTTGCCGAACGAGTTTCTTAAACGGTGGCTTATAATAAGCGATAAGGAAGGTAAAATGACAGACGAGATTCTTGAAAAAGATTATCCTTTAATTGCAGATGATTTAAGATGGCAACTTATAAGCGGAAGTATCGCAAAAAAACAAGAATTTAAAATAGAAGAGGAACAACTTTTGGAACAAGCTAAAGAGCTTACAGTTGCTCAGTTTCAGCAATATGGAATGCAAGCCGGAAGCATACCCGAAGAAAGTTTGAATGGTTTAGCAAAATTGCAACTTGAGCGTCCGGAAGACCGTGAAAAAATAGTAACGCAAGTATTAAGTAAAATGACATTTAGTTTCATAAAAGAAAATTGTAAACATCTTACAAAAGAAGTTACAAAAGAAGAACTTAAAGAATTATTTGAGCAAGACAATAAGACGGAGTAGTTACGCTTCTTTATGACAATTATTAATTAAGGTTTTAAAATATTCAAAAAATGCAAAAAACAGAATTTGAAAAGTACGCCATAGGACACAAAGGAATAAGCAGTTTGAATTTACATAAATTCAAGTCGATACACAATAACTATATATCACCGACAATTATAGAAGAACGCCAAATGAACGTTGCTTCAATGGACGTATTTTCTCGTTTGATGATGGATAGAATAATATTTATAGGATTGCCTATCGACGATTATGTCGCAAATATTATTCAAGCACAACTTTTATTTTTGGAATCGTCCGACCCTTCGAAAGACATTCAAATATATTTTAATTCGCCCGGAGGTTCAGTATATGCAGGTCTGGGAATATATGATACTATGCAATACGTAAGTTCCGACATAGCAACAACTTGCACCGGAATGGCGGCCTCAATGGCAGCAGTATTATTGTGTGCCGGCAAAAAAGGAAAACGAACAGCATTAAAGCATTCTCGTGTAATGATTCACCAACCGATGGGAGGAGCACAAGGACAGGTTTCGGATATTGAAATAACTTTCAAAGAAATTACCAAACTTAAAACCGAACTCTATACAATTATTGCAGAGCATTCCGGAAATCCTATAAAAAAAGTAGAAGAAGATTCTGACAGAGATTATTGGATGACTTCCACCGAAGCCAAAGAGTACGGAATGATTGACGAAGTATTAATGAGAAAAGATTAATCAGATGGATAAATGTTCATTTTGCGGAAGAACTAAGGACCAAGTAAATTTACTTATTTCCGGAGTTTCGGCTTTTATTTGTGAAGAATGTACAGAAAGAGCCTATGATATTGTAAATGAAGAGGGTATTAACAATCTTAAAAAAGAAAAATCGAAAGAAAAATTTGATTATACTAAAATTAAGTTGCTCAAACCAAGAAAGATAAAACAATTTCTCGACCAATTTGTAATAGGACAAGAAGATGCAAAAAAGATACTTTCGGTAGCAGTTTACAATCATTATAAAAGACTTTCGCAAGAAGTAAAAAAAGACGATGTTGAAATAGAAAAATCAAACATTGTACTTGTCGGGGAAACCGGAACCGGAAAAACATTGCTTGCAAAAACGATTGCAAAATTACTTAAAGTACCTTTTACTATTGTCGATGCAACTGTACTTACGGAAGCCGGCTATGTGGGTGAAGATATTGAAAGTTTGCTTACAAGATTATTGCAAGCTGCTGATTTTAACAAAGAAAAAGCAGAAACCGGAATCGTATTTATTGACGAACTCGATAAAATTGCCAGAAAAGGAGACAATCCGTCTATAACAAGAGACGTATCCGGTGAGGGCGTACAGCAAGGTCTATTGAAACTTTTGGAAGGTTCGATAGTAAATGTACCACCCAAAGGAGGCAGGAAACACCCCGAGCAAGACCTTATTCCGATAGATACATCAAACATACTTTTTATATGCGGAGGTGCATTTGACGGTATTAATAAAAAAATTGCAAAACGACTCAATACGCAACTTGTGGGTTTCGACAGGCAGATAAAATCGCAAAATGTAGAAAAAGATAATATGTTACAATATGTCGCTCCGCAAGATTTAAAATCGTTCGGATTGATACCCGAAATTATAGGTCGTTTGCCGATACTTACTTATTTAAATCCCTTGGATAGAGCCGCTTTGCGAGAAATACTCACCGAGCCGAAAAATTCACTCATCAAACAATATATAAAATTGTTCAAAATGGACGATATAGAATTAAGTTTTGATGAAGATGCTTTGGAATATGTTGTGGACAGGGCACTTGAGTTCAAACTCGGAGCAAGAGGGTTGCGTTCGATTTGTGAAACAATAATGATAGATGCCATGTATGATTTACCGTCTAAAAGAACGAAATTTTTTAAGGTAACTTTAGAATATTCACAAGATAAACTTAAAACCACTGATTCTCGAAAACTTCGAGCCGTATAAATATTAAAATCAAAAAAATATTTAACTATTATTATTTAATATTTTTCACCTTAATATTTGTGTGTATAATATTGATTTTGAGGTGAAAAACAAATTTTAATTTAAAAATTGAACTTTAATTACAGAATTTTATTTAGAGGTAATTTAAAATAATACTAATTATTTTTTTGTTTTTTTTTAACAAATTATTTCCTTTGCAAACATATATCAATTAAAATTTAATAACTAAAAAAAAAATCATGTCAGACATTTCTTCAAGAGTAAAAGCAATAATTGTAGATAAATTAGGTGTTGATGAGGTAGAAGTAACAGGAGAGGCAAGTTTCGCCAATGATTTGGGAGCAGACTCTCTTGATACCGTAGAGCTTATTATGGAATTTGAAAAAGAATTTAATATAGCAATTCCGGACGACCAAGCAGAAAACATCGGAACAGTAGGAGAAGCAATTAAATACATTGAAACAAACGTATAAATAAGCAATTAAAATATAGAAACTAAAAGATAAAAGTTGAAATTTTAGTTTTAACTTATTACCTTTTAGTTTTTATATTCTGTATTCGTGTGTAAAGTAAACCAATGTGAATTTTTCCTGAACACGTAATGTCTTTTTTAGATTTAGTGTCGTGTGAGCTTGATGAAAATCTGTTTCATTTCAGTATAAATTTGAAAATTTTTTAAAAGTTAATTTTTATCAGGTCTGAGACCTAAAGCAAATATTATGGAACTAAAACGAGTAGTAGTAACCGGTCTTGGAACAATAAATGCAATAGGCAATACAGTATCTGAAACTTGGGAAAACATGATAGCCGGAGTCAGTGGAGCCGCTGAAATAACGCATTTCGACCCAAGTAATTTTAAAACAAAATTTGCTTGCGAAGTTAAAAATTACGACCCTTTAAAATATTTCAAGAAAAAAGATGCTCGTAAATTAGACCTCTTTACACAGTACGGACTTATTGCGGCTGACGAAGCCGTAAAAGACTCAAAACTTGACCTTGACAAGATTGACCTTGACAGAGCCGGAGTTATATGGGGGTCGGGAATTGGAGGTTTGGATACTTTTACGCAAGAAGTAAAAAATTATGTAGCGTGTGATTTTGTTCCGAAATTTAATCCCTTTTTTATTCCAAAAATGATTGCCGATATTGCATCGGGTCATATTTCCATAAAATACGGATTTAAAGGTCCTAATTTTACAACAGTTTCGGCATGTGCATCTTCTGCCAACGCTCTTGTAGATGCTTTTAATTACATCAGGCTCGGGAAAGCTGATATTTTTATTTCAGGTGGTTCGGAAGCGGCTGTAAATGAAGCAGGTGTCGCCGGATTTAATGCAATGAGAGCAATTTCTACCCGAAACGATGACCCAAAAACAGCATCACGTCCGTTCGATAAAGACCGAGACGGATTTGTAATGGGAGACGGCTCTGCCGCATTAATTATCGAAGAATACGAGCACGCAAAGAAAAGAGGAGCCAAAATTTATGCTGAATTTGTAGGAGGCGGATTGTCTGCTGATGCTCATCATATTACAGCACCGCACCCGGAAGGACTCGGAGCCATAAAAGTAATGAGAAATGCACTCGAGGATGCAAATATGAAACCTGAAGAAATTGATTACGTAAATTTACACGGAACTTCTACCGGTCTTGGCGATATAGCAGAATCAAAAGCTGTGAAAGAAGTATTTGGGGAACATACGTACGACTTAAGTATCAGTTCTACAAAATCAATGACAGGGCATTTACTTGGAGCTACCGGAGCACTCGAAGCAATGGCTGCGGTACTTGCAATTACAAATTCAGAAATACCACCCACAATTAATCAATTTAATCTTGACCCGAAAATTGACCCGAAAATTGATTTTACATTCAATAAATCGAAAAAAAGAGAAGTGAAAGCGGCTCTGAGTAATACTTTCGGTTTTGGAGGTCATAATGTTTCGGTAATATTTAAAAGTATTTGAGCGATTGACTATTTTTGATTTCGCTTTTGCCTGATTAATAAGGTTTTTATAAATATTGAATATACAAATAATTTTGTCTCAGTACTTATACAGGCATCTTTATAAAAGTTTACTTGCGGTGATATTTTTGCTGTTTTATATATTTACTTATTTATAATAAGCTAATTAACAAATGTTTGCACAAATGCGTAAGCAAGGTAAAATAGGTCGGAGACCTTATTTAGTGTATTGCATATTTCGATATTTTAAAGCAATCCTTTCTGAAAACAAAATTTTTTATTGTAAAGTAGAGGCTGTTCTTGGTTTTTTACCAAAAGATATAAATTTGTATCGTTTATCTTTAACTCATCGCTCCGTAAGTTCGGCAAGCAGTGACGGTACTTCCGGAAATAATGAGAGATTGGAATATCTTGGAGATGCAGTGTTGGACAGTGTTGTCAGTGAGTATTTGTATAAAAAATATCCCAAAGCAAATGAAGGTTTTTTGACAAGAACACGTTCCAAAATTGTGAACGGAAAATCTCTATCTGATATATCAAAAAAATTAAAAATTACCTCCCTTATTATTTCCAATACAAAAGGAAACAGAAGCAGAATGTACGAAGACGCACTTGAAGCATTTATTGGAGCAATATATCTTGACAGAGGATATAAAGCCTCTCAGCGTTTTATCGAAAATAAAATCATAAAGCAAATTATTAATATCGAACAAGTTATAAACACTGATAATAATTTTAAAAGTATTTTGATAGAGTGGGTGCAGAAAAATAAGTATGAAATGGAATTTTATACAGATTATGAAACTCCCGGAGATAAATATTTTATTTCGTATCTTCGCATAAATAATCAAAATGTCGGCAAGGGTAGAGGATTATCGAAAAAGTCGGCAGAACAAAAAGCATCGGAAAATGCCTTAAAAATAATTAACAAAGGAGAAATAAAGTTTTAATCTGAATAATTCAGATTAAAGCACGTAAGGGAATGAATAAAATATAATCTGAATTACCGGCATACAGTTTGCTTGTATTTATGTGTCGTACACACTAAATTAAGTATTAATTTTATTTGACAGGTTATCCGTTAATTTCAATTCCCGAATACATGAAAAAAGTAATTGTCATAGATGATAAATTTAAAATTACCTTACCGAATAAAATAATTGCAATCTCCTCTTTTGCTGATGATTATAAAATTGTAATTGAAACAAATAAGCTGTTAAATATTTCTCTTTCCGCAAAACAAGATTCACAAAGCAGTGAGCAAATTCACACTACTTTTTCGGATTGCAATTCTTCTTTTTGTTACTATTTTTTTTCAAATAAAACAAAAAGCGGAATAATTTCCTCAAAATTTAAAAATATTGATTTTTTTCTTGCTTTTTTTTCATTGGAAAATGAATTTAATTTATCGGAAATTTCAGAAAAATTAAGA
>JAOZMN010000549.1 GCA_029934265.1 Bacteroidales bacterium | reverse complement strand
TGTGGGTATTTTAACTACGGGATAAATCCCGTAGCTACTGAAAATATTAAACAAAATCTCCATTAACATATGCTATCAATTAATTAACATAACCTTGACAAAATTGAATTTTACCCCATTAAACAGCTTACAGACCTTATTTTTTCTTGGCAACAGTTTTTCGTTTGGCTGTTGATTTTTTTTTGGTTTTTGGTTTTGCTTCGGTAAAGCCTACCATTTCTTTGCATTGTTCCAAAGTCAGTTCTTCCGGGTTTTCTATTTTTGAAATATTTGTATATTTTTTATTATAATATATGCAAGGTCGATTCCAGCGGTCTTTTATTATTTTTATGGAACTTTCTTCCGTAAATTCTTTTATCATTTTCGCCTTGTCTTTTTCTCTTTTTTCTTCGATAAGTTCGATTGCTCTTTCAAGACTAACGGAAAGCGGGTCGTCTGTTTTTTTAAGAGAAACAAATTTGGAATCGTGTCTTATATAAGGTCCGAATCTGCCGACGGCGGCGACAACCGTTTTCTTTTCGTATTCCCCGATTGTCCTTGGTAGTTTAAAAAGTTCAACGGCTTGTGCAAGTGTAACTCCTTCGAGGGTCATTCCGGCTTGCAAACTTGCATAAGTCGGTTTTTCTTTGTCGTCCGCTTCACCAAGCTGAACCATAGCTCCGAACCTCCCCAAACGAGCATAAATGTTTTTGCCTGTATTCGGGTCTTTCCCAAGCAATCTGCCGTTTCCTGCATTTTTTAATAAATCGAGAACTTCTTCGAGCGTAATTGTTTCGAGATGCTTATCTTTTGGGAGACTTACATATTGAGGTTTTTTATCGTCTTCGGCTGTTCCGAGTTGTGCGATAGGTCCGAAACGTCCTATTCTTACCAAAACCTCTCTGTTTGTTTCGGGGTCGGTTCCTAAAATTCTTTCGCCGGTGTTTCTTTCGGCAGTTTCTACGGTTTTTTCTATAGTTTTATGAAACGGTTTGTAAAATTCGTCTATCATTTTATGCCAGACTTTTTTTCCTGCCGCAATTTTATCGAACTGTTGTTCCACGTCTGCCGTGAAATTGTAATCGACAATATTTTCAAAATTTTCGACAAGAAAGTCATTAACTACCATTCCTATATCCGTAGGAAAAAATTTAGATTTTTCGGCACCGTAATTTTCGGATTTAACTTGTTCTTTTATCGCATCATTTTTCAATGTGATAAAATCGTATTTTCTTGTTTTTCCCGGACGATTTTCTTTAATAATATAACCTCTTTTTTGAATAGTCGAAATCGTTGGGGCGTAGGTTGAAGGTCGTCCGATACCGAGTTCTTCCATTTTGCGAACAAGGCTTGCTTCGGTATATCTCGGCGGGTGTTTTGAAAATTTCAATACGGCTTCCGTTCTGTTTAGTTCGGTTTCTTCACCCTTTACGAGCGGAGGTAAAAGTGTGCTTGAACCGTTACCGTTTTCGTCATCTGTGGAAACTTTATAAACTTTCAAAAAGCCGTCGAAAACAATAATTTCTCCTTGTGCTTGGAAATTTTCTTTTCTTGTAGAAATATCAATTTTAACGGTTGTTTTTTCGAGAATAGCATCACTCATTTGCGAGGCTACCGTTCTGTTTCGGATAAGTTCGTAAAGTCTTGTTTGGTCGGAAGTCCCACTGACGTTTTTGTTTTTAATATAAGTCGGGCGGATAGCTTCGTGAGCTTCTTGTGCACCTTTTATTTTGGTTTTATAACGTCTGCTTTTATGATATTTTTCTCCATACTCTTCAACAATTGTATTTTTTGCGGCTCCCATTGCCATATTTGACAAATTTACAGAGTCGGTTCTCATTTAAGTAATAAAAACGGCTTCATATAATTTTTGAGCCACTTGCATTTTTTTTGCTAACGAAAAGCCAAGTTTTCGGCTTGCTTCC
>JAOZMN010000548.1 GCA_029934265.1 Bacteroidales bacterium | reverse complement strand
AATTTTCGATGTTATTATTTTGGGAAGGTAGTAAGCAATAATACTGTTTAAAGCTCCATACAAAAACACAGGCAGTGCAATAATTGCAAATAAAATTTTTAAAATAATTTCTCCCGTTGAATATTGCTTTTCTATAGTTTTATCTTTTAAATTTTCATCGGATAATATTTTTGTATATTCACTTACTTTATCTGCAAATTTTTCAAATTCTTCGGGAGATTCTTCTGCAAATTTTTCGGTAATTTCTATTGTTTTCTTATCGACTGAAAATTTTTCGTCCTGATTATAATTTACTTTTCCTATTCGAGCAAACATCTCCGTATCGTATATATCTCGTACAGCTTCAAGGACATCGTAAGTGTCGAGACTTTTTATGTGTATTGCTTCGGCTTCTATTTTGGTTTGCATTTCTTTGCCGAGTGCAATAATCGCTTTAGGCAGATTTTCCTTGCTTTGCTCGTAGTACTTTGCTGCGGAAATCGGTTTTCCGTATCTGACTTGCAATGTTGTTCGGAAATTCCAATAATTAGAATAATAAATTCCTACCGGCACTATTTTTACATCTTTTTTATAATCTGTTTGTTCTGCAAATTTAAATATTACTCTTTGTATTCCTTTTTTTACCTTTCGCAGATGCCTTTTGTCGATATGCTGTGCTTCCGGAAAAATGGTAACTTTCTTATTTTGTTTCAGAATATCGACTGTTTTTTCAAAAATTGCTTCATTTAATTGCAATTTTTCTTTACCGTCTCGAATTCTGTAAACCGGCAAAATTTTAAGAAATATCATAAATTTTGCAATGATTGAATTTGTAAAAATATCCGAACGTGCAAGAAAAACAACTTGAGAATTTCCTGAAAGAATAATTGCCAAAGCGTCCATTAAGGCATTCTGATGATTGGGAGCAAGTATAACGGGTTCATCAGCAGGAATATTTTTCAAACCTCTGTAAACTACTTTTTTATAAAAAATATAGTTGTGAGTAAACAGGAAGTATTTCTCTAAAATTGCATATTTTAAAGAATATTTTTCAATTTTTGATATGTCCATTGTTTGATTTTAAATGAAAATTTCGGCAAAATTGTCTTTATCTGACAAATTATCGACAAAAGTAATACAAGATTTTGAAAATTAGAAATTTTCCGGTATCGAAAAAGCCTCTTCCGGTTTTTTACGTTTCCAACGGCGGTGAGTCCAAAGCCAATGCTCCGGTTTTTCTGTTATTATTTTCTCGACTCGGTCGGCATATTTTTTAGTAAGCTCTCCTTTTTCCAAACTTTTCGGATTCTCATTTATTTCCGACACTTCAATTTCATAATAACCTCTTTTTTTTCTTTGAACATCAAAAAAAACAACAGGCATATTTAATCCGGATGCATATTTTTCCGGTCCGTGCAAAAAACCTGTTTCTTGATTTAAAAATTGTGTCCAGTAAGCATATTTGGCACTACTCGGACTTTGGTCGGCTGCCATGACATATAAAACAGGCTTTTTTTTCGAACTTGCAAAATATTTTTTTGTATCGACAATAGAAACAAAATCGCCTCCGAAACGAGAACGTTTTTTTATGGAGAAATTCTGTACATATTTATTAGTAAGAGGTTTATATAAATACGCACAAGTATGTTCAAATTGTTTTTGACAGGCAAGCATACCCCATTCCCAATTTCCATAATGACTTGCAAGTACAATTATATCCTTTCCTTCATTAAAAAAACGATTAGCAATTTCCGGATTTTTAATTTTATATCGTTTCAAAATTTGCTTTTCCGAAATGCTTAGTCCTTTTATACTTTCCAATGTGATGTCGCAAAGGTGTTTATAAAATTCTTTTGCAATTTTATTTATTTCCGTTTCATTTTTACCGGGAAAAGAATTTTGTAAATTTAAAAATACCACTTTTTT
>JAOZMN010000547.1 GCA_029934265.1 Bacteroidales bacterium | reverse complement strand
TCTGACAATGAAAAATTTATATATAAATCCTGTTAATGATTTTTATATAGAAACATTTGTAAAACATACATTAGGAAGTAACAGCGAATATGGCTTAATTTGGGGTAGTAACGGTTGGAAAAACAGTTATTATTTTGATATTTCTTCGTCAGGGTGGTTTTGGATTTATGAATATAAAAACGGTATCAAATCCGTAATTAAAGAAAAAACAACTATTGCTCAAATAAAAGGCAAAGGACAATATAATAAGTTGGCAATAGAAAAAAAGGGTGGTAAATTATACTTTTATATAAATGATAAAAAAGTTTATATGACTTATTTTCGCAATCTGCTCGGTTCGTATATCGGTTATTCGGTAGGAAGTGATATTTCTATTGTTTCCGATTATATTTTGGTGAAAGCCCCTAAGGCAGAAATAAATCTTATAACCGAAAATATTTCTAAATATAACAAAGAAAATACCGGTACAAATATTAATTCCAAGTATTCTGAAATTGCACCGGTAATCTCTCCGGACGGAAAAATTTTGTACTTTGCCCGCATGAAACACCCACAAAATGTCCACCCCGAAAATGCAGATATTTGGTACTCCGAACTTGATGCTTCCGGAAAGTGGAGAAGGGCAAAAAGAATGTCAGCACCTCTTAATAACAGTGCCGATAATGTTGTTATTTCGATTACTCCGGACAATAATACGCTGATGCTTGAAGGTCTGTACAATCCGGACGGCAGTCATAAAAGCGAACAGGGAATTTCAGTTTCTTATCGCACTGCTTCCGGCTGGTCGGTTCCGAAAGAAATAAAAATCAATAATTTTTATAACAAAAATGAATACGAAAGTTATTCGCCAACAGGAGACAGAAGTACAATAATAATGTCGATTGAAAGAAACGAAGGTTACGGAAAGAAAGATTTATATGTAAGTTTTCGGAAGAACAACGGCACATACACAAAACCCAAAAACATGGGACGTATTTTGAACAGTTATCAAAATGAAGGAACTCCGTATATTGCTTCGGACAACAAAACATTGTATTTTTATTCATATACGCAACCCGGATACGGAAGTGCGGATATTTTTGTTTCAAAGCGTTTGGACGAAACTTGGACAAAATGGAGTAAACCGCAAAACTTAGGTGTAAAAATTAACAGCAAAGACTGGGACGTTTACTATACCGTAGCGGCAAAAGGTGATTATGCTTATTTAGTTTCAGCAAACAATTCTTACGGAAACGAGGATATTTTTAAGATTAAATTAAGAGATGAAGAGAAACCTGATGCGGTAGTTTTGCTTTATGGTAAAGTTCTTGATAAAAAAACAAATAAACCGATAGCAACCAATATTTTATATATTGATGCCAAAACCGGTAAACTTGCCGGCAATGCACGTTCCAATCCGACTACCGGAGAGTACAAAATTGTACTTCCTTACGGAAAAAAATATAAAATCCGTACCGCAAAAAAAAAATATTTTGCAGTTGAAGAGGAATTTGATGCAACAGGGATAGAAAATTATAAAGAAGTAAATAAAGATTTGTTCATGAATCCTTTGGAAGAAGGTGAAACTATTATTTTACAGAATGTTCATTTCTTCCCGACTACTTCGGAACTTATGTCGGCTTCCTTTGATGAATTGGACAGGCTTGCAGAAAAAATGAAGGAAAGTCAGACTATGATTATCGTACTTTACGGACATACGGAAAGTACAGCCGGTTACGAAAAAAAATTAATGGCACTTTCAATCGAACGAGTCAAAACCGTTAAAAAATATCTTGTCGAACACGGAATTAATGAAAAAAGAATATCCGGTAAAGGTTTCGGAGGAAAAAAACCGATAGGAAACAACGATACAAAAAAAGGCAGACTTATGAACAGACGTGTGGAATTTAAAATTATCAAAAAATT
>JAOZMN010000546.1 GCA_029934265.1 Bacteroidales bacterium | reverse complement strand
AGCAAATTGGACTTATCGAGCTAAAAATAACGATGAAAATATTGAGATTAAAACAGATGTAACAGAACTTGCAGAAGAATATTTTGATGAGTTTTTACGAATTGTAGAAGAATACTACGATAAACTGCCAGAAATTACAGAAGAAACTGAAGAAAATATTAAAGCAAGGTTGCGTATAATTCACGGTTTAATAACTTTGAAAGAGTACACTGAAATGAATAAGTATTTAAACAAAATAAAATATTACAATTCAATACCTGAAATTTCAAAAATAATTTCTAATATTAAAGATAATAATTATCTTGAAGCATTAAATATAATTTTGGACGTGATTAAAAATGAAAAAATAAGGAATGAAAATTATGAATATTTTACAAATTTTATTAAGGTGAAAGAAGATGATGAGGATTATTCCGAAGCATTAATTAAATTGGAAGTAATTAAGAATGAAAAAGAAATAAGAGAAAATAAGAGGAAACAAGTAAAAAATAAACATATAAAACAAACCAAAAACATTCCTAAACAAGAAAAAACAGTAAAAATAAAAAAGTTGGTAATAGGACAAAAACACGCTGGAGGAATTATTTTTCATATAGATAAAACCGGCAAGCATGGTTTAGTATGTGCAGAAAAAGACCAAGGCAAATACAACTGGACTAATGCAAAGAGAATTTGCAAAAAATTAGTAATGAGTAGCTATAAAGACTGGTACTTACCCTCAAAAAAAGAATTATTCTTAATTTATCAAAATTTACGCAAGAGTAACCTAATAATTATAGAGAACGATTACTATTGGAGTTCGTCCGAGAACAATAGCGACATCGCATGTATTCAGGGCTTTGGTAATGGAGAACAAGATTACGGCAATAAGAGCTACAGTAACAGAGTGCGTGCTATACGTGCTTTTTAACAATTTCCAAAAACACAAATACAAAAAATGAAAGACCTACAAATAATAGAACAAATTGAAAAACAGCTATCTATAAAACTTGAAAAAGTTGATTCGAGATTCATTCATAATAGCTATACCACGGAAAAAGATAAGGTTATACGATTAGTTATATACAAGATTAACATATCAGACTTATCTCTAATTAAAAAATTAAAAAATGTTAAAAACCTATCTTTAATAGAAACAAATATTAATGATATTTCTGCTTTAAAAAGTTTAGAAAACTTAGAAACACTTAATCTAAATTCTAATAATATTACAGATATATCAATAATTAAAGAACTTAAAAATCTTAAAGAATTAGAATTGTATAATAATCAAATTTCAACAATCCCTACTCAAATTCATAATCTTAAAAAAATAAAATTTCCTAATGTATTCTACAATCCATTGGAAACATTACAGTTCGGATATGTTTTGTTGAAAAATGCTAATAGTTTAATTGACAATTTACAGAAATTATTTTATTCTTCTGACAATATAGAACAAGTTTTTAATGAACATTTTGCATATATCCGCAGTAATGAAAATTATTATTTTATAGAAAAATTTGATGATATTTACAGAGTTAATAATTCTTATCAATTAGTAGGAGAACGCTCTCTTCGTTATGAAGAAGCAAAAGGTATAATAATTCATATTTTCGGAAAACAGAAAATAGAAACATTAAAGAAAATACGAACTATTATTGAAAAGCATATTAACAAAAATGAAACTTTATATAATTCATTTAGAATAGAGCAAGCCGAAACACAAGCAACTTGTATGCGTTTTTTTTATTATCGTACTCCTCAACTTCATAATAAAATAACAAAACAAGAAATTTTAATTGACTTTGAAGAATTATTAAAATCAAAATTATTAGACAAAAACACTTATTTTCACACTCAATATGGTAGAGAGATTCCTGTTAATGATTTGTTGAAAAGCGTAGGAGCAGAAAATGAAAAAAAAC
>JAOZMN010000146.1:2871-7288 GCA_029934265.1 Bacteroidales bacterium | reverse complement strand
GCAAAATTCAAAGGAAATTATATTATAAACGATGATATTAAAATTGAAGGAAAAGCAGTCAGTTACTCCGGAGCGGGACTTACCGAAGCTAAGGTCAAATATCGAATTACACGTTCGACGAAATGGTCAGGTTGGTGGTATCGCAGTTTTAATTCAACTTCCGTTGAAATTGCAAAAGGAGAAATACTTACCGACGATTACGGAAAATATAATTTCAATTTCAAAGCAATTCCCGATTTAGCATATCCGGAAAATGAATTTTTATCTTTTAATTATAATATAAATATAGACGTAACCGACATAAACGGCGAAACTCAAAGCAGTTCAAAAAGCATAAACGTAGGTTACAGAGCGTTGAAAGTCAGTGTAAATTTCGATGACGAAATAGACAAGTCAAGTAAAGATTTGAAAAACAAAAAAACAAGTCGTATCGCAATAAATACGCTTAACCTGAACGGAGAATTTATTCCCGCAAACGGAACTGTTAAAATTTATAAACTTATTTCCGGAAATCAATCACTTCGCAATCGTTCATGGAGCAAACCGGACAAACATCTATATACAAAAGAAGAATGGCAAAATAAATTTCCGGGCAACGTTTATGATAACGAAAACATCATGACCGGCATGAAAAAAGGAGAGGAAGTCTTTCTTTCCAAATTCAACACAAAAGAAATGAAAAAACTCGATATTTCTTTTGTAAGAAGTTTTGAGACAGGATATTATATTGTAGAAATAATGTCAAAAGATGCTTTTGGCAATGATGTTTCAAATCGACATTTTTTTAAAGTTTACAACAGCAAAGAAAAACAAATGTCATATCCGACTAATAACTTTTTTGCAACAATCGACAATTATTGCGAGCCCGGCGAAAATGCAAGTTTTATAATCGGCACAAGCAATAAAAATCAAAAAATAATTTATCAAATAGAACACAGAGGCAAAATCATCGACCAACAAATATTGACTCTTGATAATGAACAAAAAATTATTGAAATTCCGATAAAAGAACAGCATAGAGGTAATATTTCGGTACTTTTTACTTTTGTGAGAAATAACAGACATTATAATCACAAATCGGTTATTTATGTACCGTATTCAAACAAAAAACTCGATATAGAGTTTGAAACTTTTCGTGATAAACTTCAACCCGGCAGCAAAGAAGAATGGCGTATAAAAATAAAAGGTGCAAAAGGCGACAAAGTAGCTGCCGAAATGCTTGCAACCCTTTACGATGCCTCACTTGACCAATTTCGTAAAAATTATTGGAGCTTTGATATTTATAATTCGTATTATACCCAAAGAAGCTGGACATCAGGAACTTTCAGCATTGCAAATTCCGCAACATACAAATACGATATTGATGAAAGATATTATCCGACATCTTTAAGCTATACGTCGTTTAATTGGTTCGGTTTTTCTTATTACAACTATTCCCGTGGTATGTTTGGCAGTGTACGAAGTGCAACCGGTAGTGTAAAATACAAAAAAGGCAGACTACGTGAAAAGTCTAAAATCGGTGAAAGTGAAGAATCCATTATGGTACTGGACGAAATGTCAATAGACCGTGATGACGAGCGTAAAGAAAATCCAAAATTGCTAACGCCTGTAAAAACAGATAATATAATTTCTGAAAATAAACCTGCAAAACCGGGAGAGCCGGCTTTGGAAGAAAATTTTGCAGACGTAAAAGTTCGTACAAATTTTAATGAAACTGCATTTTTTTATCCTCATTTGCAGACCAACAAAAAAGGTGAAGTAATCATTAAATTTACCATACCGGAGTCGCTTACAAAATGGAAAAATATGGGCTTTGCAACAACAAAAAACCTTCAATACGGTTTCATTAATAATGAGCTGATAACTCAAAAAGATTTAATGCTTTTACCGAACGAACCACGTTTTTTCCGTGAAAACGACAAAATAACTTTCCCTGTAAAAATAAGTAATGTTTCAGAAGAAACTTTAACGGGAAAAGTGAAACTCGAACTTTACGATGCAATTACAATGAAATTACTTTCCGGAGTTATCGTAAAATCGGAGCAAGATACCAAAGATTTTACTGTTGAAGCCGGAAAAAGTATGCTTGTTGATTGGAATTTGGAAATTCCCGAAGGAATCGGTGCAATTACTTATAAAGTGGTCGCAAAAGCCGGTAATTTTTCCGATGGCGAACAAAAACCACTACCGGTACTTTCAAACAGAATGCTTGTAACAGAATCATTACCGCTTCCGGTAAGAGGAAAAGAAACTGTTAATTTCAAATTTGAAAAACTTATAAATTCCGGAAAATCAAAATCCATAAGGCATCATAAACTTACTTTGGAATTTACATCAAATCCTGCATGGTACGCAGTTCAAGCACTTCCGTATCTTATGGAATATCCTTATGAATGTACCGAACAAACGTTCAGCAGATACTACGCAAACAGTCTGGCTTCGCACATTGCAAATTCCGACCCGAAAGTGCAACGCATTTTTGAATCATGGAAAAATACGCCGGATTCAAAAGCACTACTTTCTAATTTAGAAAAAAATCAGGAACTTAAATCCGTACTTTTGCAAGAAACTCCTTGGGTTTTGGACGGTAAAGATGAAAGCGAACGCAAAAGACGTGTCGGTCTGCTTTTCGATTTGAACAGAATGTCCGGCGAAATGCAAACGGCTCTTAAAAAAGTGATAAAAGCACAAACCGTAAACGGCGGTTTCCCTTGGTTTAAAGGAATGTCCGAAAGCAGGTATATAACTCAACACGTTGTAACCGGAATGGGACATCTTGATGTTCTCGGAGTAAAAGCTGTAAGAGAAGATGCTAAAACTTTTAATATGATTAAAAAAGCAATCGGATATTTGGACAGAAAAATTGTAAAAGATTATAAATGGCTGAAAAAGAATTATACAGAAAAAGAAATGAAAGAAAATCACCTTTCAAGTCTTGCAATTCAATATCTTTACGGAAGAAGTTATTTTTTCGATATTGATATTCCGAAAAACACAAAAGAGGCTTTTCAATATTATTTCAAGCAATCGGAAAAATACTGGCTTTCGCAAGGTCAGTATTCACAAGGACAAATTGCTTTGGTACACAATAGGCTTGCTCGCAACGATGTTTCTTTACAAATTGTAGCGTCTCTTAAAGAAAATTCTACCTCTCACAAAGAAATGGGTATGTATTGGAAAAATAATGTTGCCGGATATTACTGGTATCAAGCACCTATCGAAACGCAAGCCCTTATGATTGAGGTTTTTGATGAAGTTGCAAAAGATAAGGAAGCTGTAAATGATATGAAAATTTGGCTCTTGAAACAAAAGCAAACTCAGGATTGGAAAACGACAAAAGCTACTGTCGAAGCTGTTTATGCTCTACTTCGCAGAGGAGCAAATTGGCTTACAAGCGATGAACTTTGCGAAATAAAACTCGACAATAAAATTATCGACCCAACAAAAATAGACGGTGTACAGATTGAAGCCGGAACCGGATATTTCAAAACTTCTTGGTCGGGTAATGAAATTAAACCCGAAATGGGAAATGTAACAATTACCAAAAAAGATGAAGGAGTATCGTGGGGAGCTTTGTACTGGCAATATTTTGAGGATTTAGATAAAATTACGCCTCATGAAACTCCGCTTAAACTTAAAAAAGAGTTGTTCATCGAAAGAATTACCGATAAAGGTAAAGTCATTGAACCGCTTAAAAACAAAGGTGATGCAAAAGTCGGAGATAAAATTATAGTTCGTATTGAACTTCGTGTGGACAGACGTATGGAATATATCCACATGAAAGATATGCGAGCGTCGGGTTTTGAGCCGATAAACGTAATTTCATCTTATAAATATCAAGACGGATTGGGATATTACGAAAGCACAAAAGATGCCGCCACGAATTTCTTTATGGACGGTCTGCCCAAAGGTACTTATGTATTTGAATATCCTTTGCGTGTTACTCACAAAGGCGATTTTGCAAACGGAATTACAACAATTCAATGTATGTATGCTCCCGAATTTACTTCACACTCGGAAGGTATAAGAGTGAAAGTGAAATAAAGCTTATATATAATAACATTAAGGGTTTCGCACCAAGCGAAACCCTTAATAATCACCTTAACGAGAAAAATAATAAATCAATCCGCCGACAGCAAGTCCTGCAATTACCGCCAATGCTATTTTTATTACACTCCAAGGACGCTCACCTTGCACCTCTCCGGTTCTGCCGTTTATCATAAAACGATAAACCTTGTCGTTGTAGCGATATGCACTTATATATACAGGCAACAAAATATGTTTAAAAGTAATGTTATTGTACGAAGTATTCATTGTATGAATCCTTTGGTGGTCGCCTCCTATATCTCTGCGAATATCATTTTGAATAGCCGATTTCATAATTTCTTGTGCTTCTTTATATCCGTCTTCTATAGAA
>JAOZMN010000146.1:0-2861 GCA_029934265.1 Bacteroidales bacterium | reverse complement strand
TATAGGTTTCAGACTTAAATCCACTTAGATATTTTGTATCGTAAGGAACAAGATTTTGTAAATCCCAATCCAAAAGTTTTTTCATGATTTTCTTGGGTAAACTTTTGCTTGCCGGTATAAGTATATCATCAAAAAAGCGTGAAACTCTGCCGCTTACGGAATACCAATCTGTGTGTGTGGTGGTTTCGGTGGTTTCGTTACCTTCGTCATCGGTTGTGGTGTATTCTTCTGTATAATCTTCACCTCGTTCTCCTGTATAATTTGTTTTTGTATCGGCATCGTAAGTCCAATAAGGCGTATAAATTCCGGATAATTTATCGGTATGTTTTGCGTATTCTTTCAGCTTGCTCGGTGCGAACCAACGTTTTTTTATCCAAGTTGCAAATTTTTCTTTACCGATTTTTTCTTCTATTTTGAAAGGCAACATTGCTTTTGGAGCTATAATGCTGACTTTATGTCCTTCTTTCGCAGCAAGCGGACTTCCGCAAAAATTACAAGAATCGGATATTACATTCGGGTCGAAAGTTGTGGAGGCACCGCAACCGTTACAGGAAATTGTCAGTATTTCGGTCTTAACTTCTGTAGTTTCTATATTTCTCAGAAATTCACGATAATCAATCTCTCGTGTTGCTTCTGCTTGCTCTGCTTTGTCAATTTTGATTTCGTTTATATCTCCGCAAAATTCACATTTAAGACTTTCCACACCGGCAGAAAATTTTAATTTTCCTCCGCAATTTTTACAAACAATTTCATTTTGATTACTTTCGTTAGGATTTTTCATGCTGCTATGCTTTAATTTGTGAAATTTTCATGATTTCAAAATTTTACAATCGCAAAAATCAGTCCACAATAATTATTTCCGGTTGCCTGAAATAAAAATATCCCGAAAGATAATTTCCTCGATTAAATTCCCTTGTTTTTTCCGGATTTACCACAAGGTATTTAGCTCCGATTGCCGGAACCGTCCTGTCCGGAATTGAAATTGATAAATCGTAACTAAAAGCATCAACATACTGCTTGTTTATTTTTTTATATCCCCAACGATACATCATCTGACCATATCCGGCTTTGGCATTGAAATATTCATTTTCAAGCATGAAATTTCCGGTAACGATAAAATGATTTACAATTGAAAGATTTACATAATAAACGGATAAAGAAATACCTGTATTTATATACGATTTATTGTAACTCAATTTATATAAACCTGTATTAAAATCCAGTCCGTAGTTAAATCCGGCATGAATTGTATAGCCAACAGTAATTCTCGGTGCTAAATATATGCTTGTTTTTCCTGCAAATTGAGCATTACTTTTTGTCGAAAATAATATTACAAATAAAAAACATACAACATACAGGTGTTTTTTAAAAAACATAATAATTGAATAAAGAGTTCGGTATAAAAAGACCCTTAGGGTTTAATTTAACAAAATTCAACAAATCTAAATATTTGACTTTCAGTCTTTTACTTAAAACCCTAAGGGTCCGATTGCGAGAAAATATACTTTTTAGACTGAACTCAATAAATGAATGAATGAATGAATGAATGTGTAATTCTATTATTCTATCATTCAGCAATTTTATCTGCAAATAAACTACATTTATTTATGATATAACAAAAAATACTTTATTTTTATTATAAAAATTGCAGTTACAATTAGTTTTTTGTTACTTTGTGCTTTGAAATTGCATTTAGCTTGTTAATTGTAAAATAAAATTTTAAAAAATTGTTTATTTTTAAAATTATTTGTACTATTGCACGCTCAAAATAATAAAATAACAATACGATAAATAAGATGGATTTAATTAAAGTTGCAGAAAACGCTTTTGCCGTAGAAACAAATCTCCCCAAATTTGGAGCAGGAGATACTATAACTGTAAGTTACAGAATAAAAGAAGGTACAAAAGAAAGAATACAAAACTTTCGAGGAGTTGTAATTCAAAGAAAGGGGCAGGGAGCAACTGCTACGTTTACTGTCAGAAAAATGTCAGGCAGTACAGGTGTCGAAAGAATTTTCCCTACCTGTTCTCCGTTTATTCAGAGCATAACAGTAAACAAAACCGGTAAAGTACGAAGAGCTCGTATTTATTATTTTAGAAAATTAACAGGAAAACGAGCCAGAATAAAAGAAAGAAGAGTTGTTACGACAAAAAAATAATCAGTTTAAAGATACTTTTTATTATTATAAAAAATCTTCAATTTAATAATTGAAGATTTTTTTTATTGGAAAGAATCCGGATTTAAACAAAAATTATTATCCTTGTTCAATAATTAGTATCTGAACGAAAATAATTAATTATTTCATTAATAATAAAATACACTTGTTTTTTATTTTAAATATTTTGTTATTAGCTTACGATTATAATAATTTTAAACGATTGCGTAAGCAACATTAAGAAGGTCTGAGACCTTACAATTTTCATACACATGGAACACAATGAAATAAGTAGAATGCCTTTATTTGTCGATATGAACATCCATTTGCGGAAACGGTATTGATACTCCTGCTTTATCCAATGCAATTTTAGCATCTTCCTGAACTTTAAAAAATACACTCCAATAATCATCAGGCAAACAATGGGGACGTACCGCCAGATTTACCGAACTGTCAGCAAGTGCATGAACTCCGACAAACGGAGCAGGGTCTTTAAGCACCTTGTCATTATTTAACATAGCTTCAATAAGCACTTCCTTTGCCTTTCTGATGTCAGCATTGTAAGAAATTCCGACAATTAAATCAACTCTGATTTATCCTTGTGCTGAATAATTGGTAATACTTCCGTTTGAAATTGCTCCGTTAGGAACAATTATAGTTTTGTTGTCAATTACCCGGAGAGATTCTTCAATCCAAAGTGAACTG
>JAOZMN010000545.1 GCA_029934265.1 Bacteroidales bacterium | reverse complement strand
AAAAATCAGATGCTAAATTATGAAAAAGTATCTTTTTGCGTAATTCATAGGTAGCATAGTGTCGCATGATACCAAGATAAGAGTTTATACATGATATGAAATTTTTTAAATCGTATTTGTCAGAATAATTAATAGTTTGTTTATTCCATTTAATTATAGCTTTGTAAAAATTACCTTTTGTCCTGTTTTTTATATATATTCTATGCGGTTTTATTATCGCTCCAAGAAATTCTACACCTCTGTCGAAATGTTGTAAATAAATTTTCTTTGGGTGTAGTTCAATTTCTAATTTTGTTTGCAAAAACTTATGTATCACTGAAATTATTTGTTTTAAATATTCTTTATCATTGTGTACTATTACAAAATCATCAACGTATCTGCCATAATATTTGCATTTGAGTTGTGTTTTTATGAAATAGTCAAAGTCGTTCATGTAAACATTTCCGAAAAGTTGAGATGTAAGATTTCCGATTGGTAAGCCTTTGTTTTTCTCAGCATGAAAAAGGCTTTTGCTTTTGGGTAGATTTTTCCAATCTTGTTTTTTGCCTTTTATTATGCAATTTTTTACAGGGTCGTTGAAAATTATTTGTTCGATTAGTTTTATTATCAATTCAAAATCAAAACTTGTTTTTTCTTTATGTTTTGTAAGAGTTTTTAAAACTTTATTGTAAAGTATATTTTTGTCTAATGCGGTAAAATATCCTTTAATGTCAAGTTTGAGAATATAACATTCTTTTTGATAGTTTTCGGAACAGGAACGGATAAATTTATCAATGCGTTTTATTCCGTAACTTGTACCTTTTCCTATTCGGCAACTGTAACTGTCGTGTATGAAAACTCGCTCGAATATCGGACTGATATAATTGTATATCAAATGGTGTACGATGCGGTCTCTGAAATCGGCTGCAAATATTTCACGCTGAACAGGGTCGAAACTGATAAAACATATACTCGGACTTATTTCATAATTTCCACTTATAATATCATCGTATAATTTAAGTAATTTACTTTCATAATTTATCTCAAATTGTAGTTGGTTTAATGTTTTTCGTTTGTTTCTGCGAGCATTATAGTACGCCTGAAACAAATCGTAAAGTAATTGTTTGTCGGGTTTCTTTGTTTGATTTGTATCGAATAATGATAATTGCATTTTGTTTATTTAATATTATTACAACTTACCGAAAAAAAAGACGATTGCAGGTTGGCAAAAAACTAACACTGCAAGGTCTTTTGAAAAAATAAATATATTAAATTCCGGAGGCAACGCACTGAAAAACCGTTCGTTCGGTTGTTGTTGTTGCGGTTCACTTTGCCGTTGTTGTAGTTGAGATTGCGTTTCCATGCGTTCTCACTATCGTTTGGCGTACTTGTCCAAAAGTTGGTGTTCTTTCCAAGGTTGTTGAACGAGCCGTCGTTGTAGTTGCGGTTGCCAGCAGGCAAAGCGTTTGAATAATCACTGTACTTGTCATACTATCCTAAGGCGGATAATACAATCTTTTATTCCTTGCAGAAACCGTTTGTTTTAGTTAAATGTTTGTAAAGTTGAAAATTTACAAAGTATTTTCATACTTTATAACTTTATGAACTTTTTCACTTTTAACTCGCACGGTATTTACTCCACAAGAGGATTATCGAATTTAATGAATGCACGCTTACTTATGCCTTAACATAAGTAACTCAGGCTAATATTTATTTTTTTATTTTGATGAATTTTTCCATGCTGTTAATTGTTTTGATACGCTTTCGATAATTTCGTTTATAAAAACAAACTTTTTTATCCCGATTTGACGTAAATCTTTAAGGAGACGAATAAAAAGACGGATTACTTCAATATTTTCTCGTGCTTTTTCAATTACTTCTTTTTTGATGACGTATAAAAGTGGTGACTTTTAGTAAAATAGCTCAAAATTTCAT
>JAOZMN010000544.1 GCA_029934265.1 Bacteroidales bacterium | reverse complement strand
TGAAAAGATACTTTGTCGGTCGAAAATATTATTCGTAAAAAGCTAATAATCAGTCCAAATCCGGTTGATAAATATCTACAATTTGAAACAAAAAATAAATACAGATGTACAATTACAGATATTTCGGGAAAAATAATAAGAAAGGAAGAAATATATTTCGGGAAAAACAGAATAAATATAGAAGAACTGAATCCGGGAATATTTATAATAAAATTACAAAACAAAAATAAAATACTAACAAGTAAGTTTATAAAACAATAACAGATTTGAAAGAAGAGGAGACAAAGTTCTGATGTTGGGAAAAAAGTAAAAAAACAAAGAACATAATAAGCAAATTCTTAAAGCTTGTAACCTTAATAATTGTCGATTTTGCCCAAACAGATAATTCACAGACAACATATATAAAAAGAAACCGACAAAATCTAAATTTTGTCGGTTTACACAGGATAATTATTATGAAAAAAAAGCAGGTAATTCTTATTAAAATTTTATTTTAAATGTAAAAGAGTAACACTTCCGAAATCATAAAATTGTTTTCCGTCAATGTAATTTCCGCTACACTCCCAGACGTAAACACCTTCCGGCATTAATCTGTTATTGTAATATCCGTTCCAACCTTTTCGGGAATTTTGACTGTCATAAACAATAATTCCTTGTTTGTCTTGTATTCTTAGTCTGAAATTTTCTACTTCGGTTTGGAATTTCAAATAAAACAAATCATTATTATAATTATTATAGTCGATATATTCGTTCCCGGCACCTGTCAAATTCGGTGAAAAAGCTGTCGGTTTACTTATTTTATATTTAGAACTTTTTACTACAAAGTCATACAACACAACTGAATCTTTACAGCCTGTTTCCGACCAAACTTCAAGTTTTATATTATAAACACCTCGTCCGGTATATTTATGAGTCGGTTCTTTTTCTCTCGAAAAATCATTATCACCGAAATTCCATTTGTAAACTTTTGCATTTTCGGAAAAATCAGTAAAATTGACAAGTTCTTCTGCACTTACTTCGTTTCCTTGTTTTATGTTAAAATCCGCAACAGGAGCCTCGTTTACGATAATTTCAGTACCCGATGTAAATGATTTTTCTCCTGCATTTGCAATTAATTTTACAGTATATTTACCTTCTGCATCATAAACAACTTTAGGATTTTTATCCGTAGAAATTTCACCATTGCCGAAATCCCAATGATATGTATCGAGATTTTCCGAAGTATTGGAAAAACTGACTTCAAACGGTACGCAACCTTTGTTTTCGGATACGATAAACGATGCGGAATAATTTACGGTTTCTTCACTTGTATTAATTACATTTTCTGTACTTGAACTATCCGATTTAAAACTTTTTACTTCGTTTTTCGAAGAAGTTTCTATTTTAATAATTTTTAAACTGTTACCTGTCTTATCAGATATTTTCACCGTTTTTTTCTCTTGAATATTTTCAAAAAACACATTATTATTATCGGTTACTTTTACATCAGATTTTGTTTCGGTTTTAATTTCATTATTATTATCGGCAGTATTATATTTCGGCGTTTCGTTTATATTTTCTGCAATTTTCGGTGTTTCTCCGGCAAAATTACCGGATAAAAAGAAAAATGACGGTATTGCAACAAGTAATATTACAATCGGTAAAATAATTCTTAATAATTTTGTATTTTTTACGGTTTTGCCGGACAGTCCGTTGCCCAAACCGGATTCGAGTTCGTTTTCGATTTTGTCCCAAATGTTATCGGGAACTTTTTCAGTTGAATTTTCAAAAGTATTTTTGAAAAGTTCTTCTATGTTATTTGTATTTTTCATCATCCGGTAATGAAATTTTGAAGTTGTAAAATTGTAAAGTTTTGAAACTTAAAATAGATTTTAAGGTCTGCGACCTATTTAATGTTGCTTACGCATTTTTGTAC
>JAOZMN010000543.1 GCA_029934265.1 Bacteroidales bacterium | reverse complement strand
TAATGTGGCAAAGCCAAGAGTATAATTTATTGATATTTAGAATAGTATAACATTACAAATGCGGAAAAACTTTACTTACCGCTTTTTACATCATCTAATTAAAAAAGAGGTTTTAGACCTTATCATTTAAAAAACTTCAAAAATATGAATATCAAAATAATTTCAAAATATCTGATAACTTTTTTTACAGAAAGCGGTATCCCTGATGATTATGCAAAAATACTGAAATCACTTATTTTTTTGTTGGTGATATTTATTATTGCGTATATATCAAATTTTATTACAAAAAAAATATTGATAAGTATAATAAGCAGGATTATTAAAAAAAGTAAAAATATTTACGATGATGTTTTCTTGGATAAAAAAGTTTTCAACAATCTTTCGCATATTGTTCCGGCACTGGTTATATACGAACTCGTACCTTATGCACTTTCGTTGCAATATACTAATTTGATAAATGCCGTTACATTTTTGTATATAATTGTAATTGTGTTAATTGTTGTCAATAAAGCGTTGGACGCTCTGCATTCGGTATATCTGAAATTACCGATTTCAAAAAATACGGATATAAAAGGCTATGTGCAGGTGATTAAAATACTGTTTTTTGCTTTCGGTGCGGTACTTACGATTTCGATTATTCTTGACAAATCGCCGGGAGCTGTACTTACCGGACTGGGTGCCATGACTGCAATTTTACTGCTGATTTTTAAAGATACTTTACTTGGTTTTGTGGCAAGTATTCAACTTTCATCACATAAGATGCTTAAAGTCGGCGATTGGATAACCGTACCTTCAAAAAAAGCAGATGGCGATGTGATAGAAATTAATTTGAACACGGTAAAAGTTCAAAATTTCGATAAAACAATTACTACAATTCCAACCTATAGTCTTGTAAGCGACTCGTTTAAAAACTGGAAAGGAATGCGAGCTTCAGGCGGAAGACGAATAAAACGTTCTGTATCAATCGACATCGGAAGTATTAAATTTTGTACGCAGGAAATGATTGACAGATTTGAAAAAATAGAACTTATTTCGGACTATATCAAAAATAAAAAAACGGAGCTTGCCGCTTGCAATATTAATGCGAATAACAAAAAAACACCGTCTCCCAATATCAGACAAATAACAAATATCGGAACTTTCAGGATATATTTACAGGAATATTTGGAAAGTTTATTGACGGAAAAAACAGAAAATACAAACGAAAATGTTATTTACGAAGGAAAATTTGCTTCCGGTATGACTTTGCTTGTCAGACAATTAGAGCCTACCGACAGAGGTTTACCTATACAAATATATGTTTTTGCTTCGACTACAGTTTGGACTGAATACGAAAAAATACAATCCGATTTATTCGACCATATTTTGGCTGTAATTCCGGAATTTGACCTTAAAGTATTTCAAAATCCGACCGGCAATGATTTGGAAAAAGCTATGAGTAAAATTAATTTTACTAAAAATCAATAGTCCGAACCTCCGTCTGTTTTAATACTTTTAGTTGCCATGCCTCTTTAGAGCTTGGGTAAAATAACAAAATAAAGCTTTAGGGCTTCAGCCCTTTTTGCAGGTAAGCAAAGGGCTGAAGCCATACATAAATTTAAAGTGTTTTTAACCCCGACATAGAGGACGGGGCAATTTAAAAAATAGATTTTATTGACTTTTACGTTTATAGATATTTTTTTTGTAACGTGTAAGTATATTGGAATATTCTCGCAATGTTTTATATAAATTTTCGACATCTCGGTCGATAGCTTCCGGAAAAAGTAATTTAATTTCTTCCATAGATTTATTTATTGCGTTTTGAGCTTTTATAAAATCATTTTTTGCAAAAGCATCTGCCATAATTTTAAGTGCTTGATTCATAATTGCAATGGCATAAAGTTGTTTATATTCCGCATCGAGCAATAATTCTATTT
>JAOZMN010000145.1:2935-7320 GCA_029934265.1 Bacteroidales bacterium | reverse complement strand
TCCAACTTGTATTTACTTCCGGTTTTGAAAAATTATATTGTTGGTATAAAAACATTATCGTATCAATGTTTAAATTTTCAAATGATTTAAACATTAATACGTTAAAACCTTTTGCACCTCGCAAAGAAATTTTTTTGGCTTGTTTTATGCTATTTGTAATTTTATTTACAATTTCTTTACTTACGTTTTTGTCGGTAGTGAAAATATTAATTTCTGTTATTGCCGGTAATGTGTTATTTTTTTTATTCATGATTATTTTGATTTAAAAGGTTAGTAAAATTAATAAGTGTACTTTTTACGTTGCTTAATTCTGTTGTAAGTTTTTCGTATTCGTTAAAATACCATTCGTTTTTTTCTTTGAGTTTCGGAACTTCGTTTACAAAATATTTTATTGCCTTTCTTACTGCTTTTGTTCCGCTGTAAGGTTCGTTAAAATATTTTTGTAAAAATTCAATCCATTCTGCAAGCTCCGTATCTTCGTTTTTTCTGTCTAATACAATCATTGTTTACAATATTTTCGATTTCTAAATTGATGACTGCCGGAACTATCCGGAGTTTTTAAATTTATGCTTACAAAAAACGCCTCGATAATGAAAATTTTAACGATTTTTGTAAGCAAGGTAATTAGTTATTTAATTATTTTTTCTAATTCTTCTGAAGTAATCGTCTGCATGACTGTAAACACTTTTTGAATAGTGGAACGGCTTTTATATTGTGCTTTTTTGGCGGTTTGCTTTACGATTAAAATTTCATTGTTTGATATGCTTTTTTCCGGTTCCGGATTTAGTTTTTTTATTGCGGTTACAAGGTGTTTGTGGCGGTGCAAATAACTAAGATTTGACTTGTCTGCATTATTAAGGTATCTTAATTGTTCGGTGTTTTTTGTCCGGTTTTCTTGGCTGGTTTTATTTTCGGTTTTTGCCGTTCCGAAACCGGTTACAATAAGCGGTGTTTTTTCGGTTTTGGTTTCGGGTTTTTCAGATAGTTTTTTGTCCTGTTTTGTGCCGGATATTGCCGGAACTTTACAGTTTTGTATGTCCGGATATTGTCCTGCAAGAATTTGACTGCCGACATGGTCGGTTAATTTGTTTGATGTTCCGATAATGGAGTTAAAAATCAATGTCATTGCATTATTTTCGACTGTGTCGGTTATCTCTTTAAGGTCTTCACTTACAACACTGTCTTTGCTTTCCTGACTTCTTATAAGATACAAAAAGTAAATTAAAATTCCTGTTATGAAAAATTGACTAATCATAACAATAGACATAAATTTATAATATTGCTTTGCCGTTTTTCTTGTTACTTTTTTGTTTTCAGAAAATTTATTGGCTGTTTTATTATTAATAAGTGAAACCGCTTTTAAATGTTTCGTCTGCAATTCTTCTTTTTTGTTGTTCAAAATTGCTATATTATCTAATTGTTTGGCGGTTAAATATGCACGTTTACCATTACTCCAGCCCTGTGGATTTTTCTTTATATCAGATATTTGCAAATTTAAGTCAGCGGTTAAAAGTGCGGTTTTGTTTTCGGCTTTTTTTATTTCCGATGCTTCGGTTTTTATTATTTCTGCGGTAAGGTCTTTTTTATCTGCTTGCCGGTTTGCTAATCCGTTTGTGCTACTGATAAACGAAACGGAATAAAAACCGGAGACTATAATAAAACTTGCTACGGCTGTTAAAAAACGATGCCGGTAGAAAAATTTAAAAGTTTTTTCTAAGAATACTGCGGTTAAAACTTCCAAACCTGCAAGTAAAACAACGGAAAAAATAACAGTCCAAAATACATTTTTCGCAACCGGCAAAATATAAGCGTAAAAAAACGAATATCCGGCAAACATAGATATTATCATAGTTAATAACTTAGCTGTCAGCATGGTAACTATTGCAACTCTCCACTCTCTTTTTATCGGGTGTAATGTCATTGTTTTATTTGCCCAACTTGATAAAACAGAACCTAATTTAAAATTTTTGAAACTTCCTTTAGTTTTCATATCTTTGTACTTTAATTGATTAGTATTTAATTGATTAATTGATTATGAAAAAGCTCTCTTACTTTGCAGGTGTGGGGGCTTTTTCTATTATTATAATATCTTTTATTTTTTTGCTTTGCCCCCTTGCTTTCCGTCTTGCTTTTCTAAATCTTAATATTTGCGTATCGGTGCCGGTGGTTGTGGATAGTTGCCACTGCTTTTTAAATGGATTTTTCATTATTATAAGTTTTTGATTATTAATAAAATACTGTAAATTATTGCATTTATTTTAGTCCGTAAACTGTATTTTTCTTTTATGCGTTTTTCTTGCCGGTCGCTCCAGCAATTATCACACAAGTAATTTGTGCGGTTTGGAATAAAGTCTTTTAAATCTTTCAAAACAGGATAATTATATTCTTTATAAAATACATTGTAATGATTGTTACAAGTCCCGCACTTTGTTATTAATCTAATGTTTTTCATATCTGTTTTTCAAAACGGTAAATCGTCTTCGGTGTCATACTCTTTGTCGTCAAACTCCGGTGTTTTTTCTTTCTCTTGTTGTTCTTTGTTTAAACATTCTTCACATAAAAACGGCTCGCATAATTTGTAAGGATTGTATAAATAAGTTTCTGTATGTGAATTACACCGGTCGCAAATTTTAACTATTTTCATAATGTTTGTTCTTTTGGAGTTGTTAAATATTCAGTTACTTCCTTATCGAATGCTTTTAATTTTTCCATATCTCCGATAGTAAAATGTTTCATGCCAAAATCTTTTACAATACTTTGGCAACTTTTACCGAAATAAAAAGAAAAAATTTGCAAGTCGGAAACGGTTAATTTTGAAGTTTCCCTTAATTTTATTGTCGCAGTATTTTTTTTACTGTAGCCGAGTAACAAATGTAAATTATCGAAAGTTCGAGCCGGTAAGAACTTATAAACCCAACTTTCAAAATTTTTCACCTTATAAGTTTTTTCAAACTTATTTATTTGCGTTTCTATTTTTTTAAATGTTTCAAACATAATTTTATTGATTTTCTGTTAGATTAAAAAAACTCTCTCGCTCAAATTCTCTACCGGCTTCTTTTTCTATAATTGACAAAATTGCCACCTGCTCTAATATTGAAAATTTGCGTAACCCCCGGGAACATCTGCCCAAAGTACTTTCTGAAATTTGGCAAGTTTTCAATATTTCATACTTGATAAATTTTCTTCTTTCAGGTTTCAGTCTTTTATAAAAAGTTTGAAAATTCATTACTTCCTTGTTGCTGTTTTCTTTGGTGTTTTCCATTTTGATTTTAATTTTATATGAATGATTAAATAAGTTTTACTATCTATTTTTATGCCCGATTCGAGAACAAAAAAATAGTTAGTATGCACAAAACCATCTTCCGGCTCGCCCATACAAGTTTCCCGACCACCCCACTCTCCTATATTATCTTTAAAAAATGAATTAGAGACCGCTCCCATTCGTTATCTGTCGCTTTTTTATGAATATCTAAACTGGCTTTCCTATTTTTAATCGGTTAATTTTAATGTGTTGGGGAGCTCCGTTTTTGCTATTATTTCCATAAAAAAACTCTGTAGTAATTCCTTTGACTAAATCACGATTATAAAGCCTGCTTAATCTTTGAGCATTTACATTTATTCCAAAGTCCTTTATTTTTTCGGATACTTGTTTCCATGAAAAAAAATCACCTGCGGTTTCAATTTCTTTCCATATAAAATCACCTTCCTTGTCACGTTTCGATGTTTGTTCGATTATCAAAATTGTATAAGTATATTTCATGATTTTTAATTTTTAATGAATGATTAAATAACTTTTACTTGTATTTTTCGTTAAATTGATATACATTTGATATTATTTTGATTGCAAATTAAAACAAACTTGTATCAATATCCAAATTTCGGATAAAGAAAAAATCCATAAAACAGCTATTTAGAATGATTATAAATATTAAGCAATGAATATAAGCAAGTTAAACAATTTACTGAAAACAAGAAATATCACACAAAAGGATATTTCTTCTAAAATAGGAATTTCACAAAATGCCTTTAGTCAGGCACTGAAAAGAGGTGATTTTAGAATATCTATGATAGAAAAGATTGCAGCTGCCTTAAATGTTCCAGTCTCTTATTTTTTTGAAGAAAGTGAGGGGCAAAGTAATTTTTTTGGTGAAACCGGTAACGTACAGATAGGCAGAAATAATAAACAAAGCAATAAAAATACCGGAGCGGATTGCACCCGGTACATTACAGAAATTGAATATCTAAAAAAGGAAGTAAAGGGCCTGGGAGTTCAACTCCAAGCAAAGGACAAAGAAAATGACAGCCTTAAAGAAACTATTAAGGCAAAAGACAAGATTATAAGTTTACTTGAGAAATAAAAGCGTAGTTACAAACTACGCTTAGCG
>JAOZMN010000145.1:0-2835 GCA_029934265.1 Bacteroidales bacterium | reverse complement strand
AACTTTTAATTTAACATCAATAATTTTTTTTCCAATTAATTTTTCAAAATTTTCCATTATGATAGAGATTAATAAAACAACTGCATTTGTAGGTATTTCGGTATTGGCAATAATAATAATTATTCTTATTAAAACAAACAATAACAATAAAAAATTATCTGAAACACTTAATATGAAAGATTCAGAAATTGACAAATTGAAGAAACATAATCTTGAAGTTTGGAAAGAACTTGCTAAAAATACTGAAAATATTACACCCAAAATTAAAGAATTAATACTATATTTTGGTCAGGACTATAAAGAAGTAAAAGAAGAATTAGAAGAAATATTAGAGCTTGCAAAAAATCAACATCATAAAGCAGCTTTGTCAAAATTGACTAAAATTATAGAAAATTTACTTGAAGAAAAATACAAAGGTAATGATGAAAAAATAAAAGAAACTATTCTAAAAAAGGCAAATAAGAAGGTTAAAAAAATAAGTTTATATCACTTAACTTTATTTGCAAAATTAGATAATTTCTTTACTGACAAAGAATATCATAGCTTAAAAGTATTACAGTCCGTAAGAAATAAAGAGGCTCACGAAATAAAACCAGATATTACAAAACAAGATATTGAATTTTCTTTTATAACTGGAATAAATATTATTTATAAATTAAAAAAAGAATCTAAAAAACAAACCGCTTAAAAATAAAAGCAAAGAAGCCCAACTTTTGGACAAAGAAAGGCTAATTAAGATACTTGAGAAATAAAAGCGTACCTTTGTATATATTATTCACTAAATAAAAATAAAAAATATAATGAAAACATTAAAAATAAAGCAAAATTTAATAATGGTTATTTTGTTACAGACCATTGGAAAGGCAACTACAACAATAGCAGTAACAAAAGAGAATGAACTTCTATCACTACTGAAAAATATTTTAATTTCTGCAAATACTTCTATTGATGAAGCCGGAACAATTTATAAAGACTTGTCAGCCAAAGAAGCTGAACAAGAAATTGAAACCTTAGATAATATGTATAAATTATTATCAGGAGTTTTCAATATGCTTTTTAACGAATTACTACCAGAACAAAGCCAAATAATAAAACCAGAATATAAAAAGCTAATTGATAACATGGAAGATATAAGAGAGGGGCTGGAGCTATATATGGATAAGGAATTTATGCAAGCAATACGTGAAGTAAAGAATAATGACTTATCTAATTTTGTAAAAATAGCATAATGTACGAAGTTGTATTAAATAAACAGGCTGAGAAAATTGTAAATAAACAACAAAAATACATAAAAACAGCTTTTTACAAATGGTCTAAAATCGAATTGCCCGAAAATCCATACGATGCAAACGATGGGAAAATTGTAAAAACCGACTACGAGGGTTTACAAGTATATAAAAAACGTTTTGGAAATTTCAGAGCCTTGTTTACAATTAACGATGAAACTGTTATTGTAAAAATTTTCAAGTTTAAAAGTAGAGGGCAATCTTATAAAGCATAGTTAAATAAAAAGCCCTAATAAATTAATATTAGGGCTTTTTTGTATATCTGCATTTCAGTTTAGCACATTGACTTTAGCGAGTAACCAATTAAAGTATAGTCTGTATCATTTGTAAATGCTTGCTTATGCTTAGATATTGATTTATAACAATTTGGATTAAACAGAAACTTCAGCGGATACGCATGTAAACCCTCCTTTCTATTGTTGTTTCTAATATCAAAAGTCGCTTTTTGCGTTGTCAAAGTCTTAGCTGTTATTAGTTCGACTGCCACATTCTGAAAGGCAATACAATCTAAAGAACTTGTTACAGTCCCCAGCACTGGCAAAATTGCCGTTTCGGAATATTCTACTTTGTCTGTAGGGCTATTCGCAGACGCTTCAACCGTAAACGCAAAGGCAAACAGGAGCATCAAGAAAGATAAAAAATATTTCATTTGATAAAAATTTAATTGGTTAATACTAATTTACTTATGTTTTTCCTTGTAAATTTTACCGGCTTCTTTGAGTGCGGTAATTCTTTTTTTCTTGTAAACTTTTTTACAGGAACTTTTACTACCTGATTTTTTTTGTAAATCGGTAGCAATTTTGTTTATTTCTTTAAGCCTTCTTGTCGCTTCACGTTTGGCAACTGTAGTTTTTTTAACTGTAGTTTTGCCTGTTTTACTATCTTTTTTGATAGTAGTTACTTTTTTTGTTTTTTTCTTAGTCATGGTGTTTTTAATATTTATTGCTTGTGTATATTCTCAATTACATTAATTAAATGATTGTAAGCCACTGTATTACTCTTAATAATATTATTACTTATTAATTGTAATTCAGTAAGTTTAGTATTCATTTCGATAATATAATCCCTAAACTCTTTTTCAATATTTTTATTTTCATTTTCTTTACTCTCATTACTTTTAAGAAGAATTGCAACAAATTTTTCATTGCTCGCTTTCATATATTTTACAATAAAAAACATAGAAACAATAAGCACAACAAGAAAAGCCCCCATAATACCATTGTCAGAAATTGTATTGAGACTTTTAGTAAGTGGTTCGGTTGCCGTTTGCAGGGTTAGTATGTACAAGAATAATGGTATCATTTAATTTGTATAGTATAAAAATAAATTAATATGGTCTATCGCAGAAATTCCGCCGGAGGGACTGCCGGCAAGTGAAATTATAAGCCCCTCGTTTTTCGAGCCGTTAAATTCATTTTCTTTGTCGGTAAAATAAGTATCAAAATCAAGCATCTTATAAACAATCATTCTGTTATTAGGGGCAAGGTTAGAAGACATTGTAAAACTTCTATCATTAGCTCCTGTCCTTAAATTGTCTATAAAATCACCG
>JAOZMN010000542.1 GCA_029934265.1 Bacteroidales bacterium | reverse complement strand
TCATGGATTTCGTAACCTCCTATTTGTCTTTCGTCTTTAACCACTTTCCCTGTAATTTCGACAGAGCTTTCCTGTGAAAGTTGTCCTGCCGTTTCAAAGGCTTTTTCATTCATATCGCTTGCCGCTGCTATACATTGCGTATATCCGCTTCCGTCTCGAAGTATTATAAATTCGATTCCTTTACCACTTCTTTTATTGGTAACCCAGCCTTTAAGAGTTACGACTTGGTCTTCTTTGGTTTTTAAATTTTTTATTAAAAGCATTTTTCTTTTTTATTTTAGAATTGTAAAATGCAAATATAATATTTTTTTAGAATTTGAAGATTAACAATAATAATTCCGAAATTTTAATATATAAAATTTGCTCTTTCAAATTCCATAAAAATACTTATATTTGTACTATCTTATACATTTTAATAAATAAAATTCGTTATAAATGAGTTCAGTCTAAAAAGTATATTTTTTCACAATCAGATACTTAGGATTTTAATTAAAAAACTATAAGTCAAACATTTAGATTTATTAAATTTTATTAAATCAAACCCTAAGAGTCTTTTTATACCAAACTCATAAATAAAATTCATTAATTAAGCCGGCTGATATTTTTATAAAAAACTCATGCAATTGAAATATAAAATATTAATAATAATAATTTTTGTAAATTTTCCGGTTTTCGGACAAAATAAACTATGGACTGTCGGGACTGCCTTTACGATGCCGAGAAAAAATGTTGAAATAAGTTTATTTCGACCGGCACGGGTAGGAATAGGTAAAAAAACTGAATTTTCAATGCATCCTTTCGGAACTTTTGTTATGCCGCACGCTTTTATAAAACATATTTGGGGACAGCCGATTATTAAAAAACGTAAATTTACAGTTTCTACACAGCATGGTTTGTATTATCCTACTTTTGCATTAAAGTTATTTCAAAAAATACCGACACTCGGTCTTACTCCGCCTGCCGGCAATATTCCTTCAAACCTTGCTTTCAGAAATGAAATATTGATAAGTCATTATTTGTTTCCTCCTTCGCATTGCTATAACGGAAATTATTTATTGACTTTACGAATCGGAATTAAAAATTCTTTTTCACCGGATACTGTTTTGCACCCTACTGTTTACGAAGCTGTTTTACACAGAGAAAGTATGGTCTTGTATCGAAAACCGGTTTGGTATGTCGGCTTGGATTTTGATGCTTCACTTAGCAGTTCGATAAATTATTTTGTCGATTTGGAATATCGGCAGGTTTGGTTTAAAAATAAATCATGGGCTTTGGAAAGTAAATTCGGATTAATGGGATATTCCGGAGATAGAATGAGTGCTTTTTTCGGATTGAAAGCTGCCGTTGCGAAAATGTATCAAGCCGGTTACGATTTTAAAATCTTTCCGCTTGTCGATATTTCATACACTTTCAGAATAACAAGAGATAAATCCAAAGAAAAAGGTCTTTTCAAAAAAGACAGATTTCATTTTTATGATTTTCATAAAGATGACCCGATAAGATAATGAACAATGAACAAATTACAATGAACAATTTGTCCTTGCCTGAATATGATTTACCTTTCAAATAACAATTAAATTAAAACCTCAATAAACCGGTATTAAAAATAAAAATTTCTATTTTGCCGGAAAAACAATAAATTCGCCTTCTTAAAATCAAATAAAAAAGATGTTTTTATCCGGATACATTTCTTTGCGTTATTTATTTTCCAAAAAAAGCAGGAATGCAATTAATATCATATCATGGCTTTCAGTGGTAGTTGTAGCTGTTTCAACGGCTGCTTTGATAATTGTATTTTCAGTTTTTAACGGTTTCAATGAAATTATTTTGTCGATGCAAAAATCGTATGACCCGGAATTAAAAATAACTCCTGCGAAAGGAAAAACTTTTTTTGTAAACGATTCGATAAAAAACATTATTGCACAAACA
>JAOZMN010000541.1 GCA_029934265.1 Bacteroidales bacterium | reverse complement strand
TATCAGTAAGTGCAATTTTTGCACAAGTACCAAATGCAATTAATTTTCAGGCAATCGCAAGAGGAGCAGACGGTGAGGTAATGTCAAATATGCCGATACAAATTCGGCTGACAGTTTTAGACGGTTCAGCAACAGGAACAGAAGTCTATCAGGAATTACGAGCATTAACGACTAATGAATTTGGTTCTTTTGCCTTTCAAATAGGAACAGATGCAGAATATGTAACCGCAGGTTCATTTGATGCAATAGCTTGGGAAACAGGAAAGAAATTTTTAAAATTAGACTACGACCCAACTAATCAGTTTGACTGGAGTTTAACTTTGGGAACGATCGAATTTGCAACTGTACCTTTTGCATTTTCAGCAGGTTCAATTTCATATATCGACATAACAGGAGTAAAAGATGGTGATGCTTTAATTTACAACTCTACTTTAGGAAAATTTGAGCCTGGACAACTTACCCTGACCGACTTATCGACTGTTGCAACTTCAGGAAACTATGAGGATTTATTAAACCTACCGACAATTCCTACAAAATTATCCGACTTTACAGATATTAACACAACAGGAGCAATAAGTGGACAAGTTTTATCTTTTGATGGTACAAATTGGTCTCCATCTTCAGTTTCAAATAGCGGTACTACACTTTGGACAGAAAATGGTAGTAATATTTCTTTTAATAGTGGTAATGTTGGTATTGGAATACCTAATCCTACTTATAAGCTCGAAGTAAGTGGCGATATTATTTCAACCACAGATGCAGGTACAACTTGGGGAGATGCAGGTGCATTTTATTTAGGCAATCCAAATCATGGAATAAGAAGAATTCCCGGAACTAATCAAATTGAAATAATTACCAGTGGTAGCTTGCCAGGAGATGCAAGGGGCAAAATATTTCTAAATGCAGCACTTGACAAAGAAACGCCACAAGTTACATTAGATTATAGTGGTAACTTTGGTGTTGGCACTACTGAACCAACATCAAAATTTCAAGTTGTAGGTTTACCTGAATATACAAGTAATGAATTAGCTAAAACTGCAGGTTTAACAGTAGGAGCATTTTATAGAAATGGAGATGATTTAAAAGTAGTACATTAATTTATCTAATGTTTTTACTTGACAAACTCTTCAAACCTCCAAAAGCAAATAAAATCTACAAAATATGCAGAGTTTATTTGTTTTTGTATTTTTTTGAGTATCGTTATTTTTGTTGTATCTTTGTATTATCATTTAACATATACAAATCATGGATAAAGAAGAAAAATTAACAGCAGAAATAATTTGGAAAATGTTTGCTGAGACTGACCGTTTAAGAAAGGAAAACTATAAAGAAATTAAAGAACAGTTTGCAGAAACAAGTAAACAAATTAAAGAAATAAGTCAAGAACTTGGAGGAGTTGGGAAAGGTAATGGAAAATTTGCAGAAGATTTTTTTTATCATAGTTTCGGCACAACTATGGAGGTTAATTCGATAAAATATGACTATATCGAAAGACACCTTGATAGAAAAAAAGGAGAATTACAAGGCGAATATGACATTGTTCTTGTAAACAGTAAAACTTTATTACTCGTAGAAGTAAAATACCAACTAAAATCAAAGGATGTTGAAAAGTTTTATGAAAAACAAATTCCAAGTTTTAAAGAACTATTCCCGGAATACAAAGATTATACAATGCACGCCGCAGTAGCCGGATTGAGTATTGATAATTATGCACAAGAAGAAGCTATAAAAAACGGAATATTACTTTTTACACAATCCGGACAAGAACTAAAAAAATTAAGTCCCGATAATATGAAACCAACAGTATTTTAAAATATAGAGAGTTCTCTCCATAGCTTGATAAAAAGACACGCCTCACTTATTGATTACTTAACGGGTTGATATAGGGGTGCTAACATTTGCACGGAAGATAATTGTTTTTTGCTTTGGCTGGC
>JAOZMN010000011.1 GCA_029934265.1 Bacteroidales bacterium | reverse complement strand
ATTGAAATTTATCGGGTTTTTCGGTAATTAATGCTATATTTGTAGCACAACCCGTAAATAAACAGATTGCACAAAACAATAAAATTATATTTTTTATATAGTTGATTGTCATAAATTTCGATAAAAAATAATTGCTTATAATTTATTTACAAATAACATACCTTAAAATGTAAACCGGCATATTTTTTTGATAATATCATTAAGTTTGTTTACGAATGGAGGTGTAAATACGAATATTTAGCATTTTTTTATTTGTGTACTTTTTTACCTCACATTTTATATAAGTAACATTAAATGGTGCAGACCCTATTTTTTACAATATTTATTTATATAAAATTGAGCATTTTTAAGTCCGAGATTTAAAGCGTTGTTAAAATCTTTGCAGGCATTTTCGTTTTGACCGGATTTAGCGTATGCAATTCCTCTGTTCAAAATTGCTGTTGCGTGTTTTGGGTCGATTTGAATTGCTTTGTTAAAATCCTGAATTGCTTTTTCAGCTTTGTTGATATTATTGTAAAGTACACCTCTGTTATAATAAGTATTTGCAAAATTAGGATTTATTTTCAGCGAACTTGAGTAGTCGTTAAGAGCTTGCTCTGTATTGCCAAGTTGTTGATATGCGTATGCTCTGTTACTGAAAGCCTTAAAGTTTGTCGGCTCTGTTTTTATACCGATATTGAAAAATTCGATTGCTTTTTTCAAATCGCCTGTCTTTCCGTACAGTACACCTATGTTTACATAGGTATCTGCATAATTCGGATTTATTTCAACAGCTCTTTTATATTTTTGTAAAGCGGTGTTATACTGCCCTTTACTTTCAAAATATTGTCCCTGTTCGGTGAACGTTTTTACAAAATCAGGTTTTAATTTGTTTACTTTATCGAAAAATCGGCGTGCTTCTTCCGGATTGCCCTTGTTTTCTTCTATCTGTCCCAAATAAAATAAAGCGTTGTATTCTTTTGGATTTAATTTTAAAATATTATTACAGTCGGTTTTGCAAAGTTCGTATTTTTTCAGACTATAATACGAAACTGCCCTGTTCAGTAAAGCTGTAAGGTTTTTAGGGTTTGTTTTTATTGCTTTATCAAGGTCGGATATTGCATTTTCAAACTGCCCGATATTTGCATAAGCAAGTCCTCTGTTGTAGATTGCATCTATAAAATCAGGTCGTTCTTTTATGGCTTTTGTGTAGTCGCTGATAGCCGATTGATACTTGCCTGACATTACTTTTGCATTTCCTCTGTTGGAATAAACATTGGCAAAAGTTGAGTCGATTTCCACAACTTTATTAAAATCAGCCAAAGCTCCTTTTGTGTCGCCTGTTTTGCCTTTTGTAATTCCTCTGTTGGAAAAAGCGGCAACATCTTTTGGATTTAATTTTATAGCCTCAGTGTAATCGTTTATTGCTTTTTTATAATTTTCCGCTTCGCCTTCATCACCGAGTTTTTGATAATAATTACCTCTGTTATAATATGCTATAATTGTTTGTGGATATTGTTTTATTACATCTGTCCAGACCGTTTCGCTGTTTTGAAAAATATCATTTCGGACATAAGTAAATCCGGTAAGGAAAATTATATATCCAAAAAATAAAACCATTGCCGGTTTGACAAATTCTTTTTTATGTTCTGTAATTTTTTGATACGCAAGTCCGAAAAGAAAGAAAATTCCTATTGAGGAAATATAACTGTAATGTTCGGCGATAAAAAAAGGCTGGTCTGAGATAATTTGTAGTACCAATACGAGATTCAGAGTGAAAAATAAAATTCCGAATGCAAGTTCTTTTGATTTTTTTAATGAATAAATAAAAATTGCAATAATTACCGGAATCGGTATAGTATAAAGCCAAATATAAGCCGGAATTTCTCCCTTATCGACTATCGGATAAGCATGAAGAAGTGATAAATTGTTCGGAATCAGTGTTTTGAAAAGGTAAATCGTAAAACCGGAAGCTGCATATATTATATTTTCAAAAAAACTGCGATTTACTAATTCGTTTACTTGTGCCGACGACATTTGTCCGGCAAAAGGCTCTTCTCCGCCGGCGGCAATCAGTGCCACGACACCGAAAATTCCGGAAATAACAAAATACGGTATTTTTTCAAAAATTACTTTTTTATCTAATAGTTTCCTGCTTAATAAAATATCTACGGCAACTATCGAAAGCGATAGGGCGACTGCTTGCCCTTTGGACATTACCGAAATCAAAAAAGCAAAAAGCGAAAAAAGTATAAATTTAAGTTTCTTGGTTTCGATATATTTTACATAAAGAATAAGCGAGAGTATAAAATAAAGGGCATAAAGTACGTCTTTACGTTCTGCTATCCATGTAACTGATTGTATATGAAATGTATGCACTCCGAAAAGTAAAGAAACAATTAAAGCATAAGAAAATGCAAATTTCGGCTTTTTCAGTAAAATAAGTCTGTAAATAAAGAAAAATACAAGTATCGTATTTATAAGGTGTAATAAAATATTATGAGAATGAAAAATATAAGAATTAAGCCCACCTATAGCATAATCAACTGAGTATGAAAGCAATGTAAAAGGCATATACATTACAAAATACGGTTCGGTGAAGAAAGTTTTAATATTCTCGGCACTTAGTTCTGTAATGTGTTCGTTTCCCGTAACATAACGGTCGTCGTCCCAGTTAAGAAAATCGTTGTCGAATGCGGTGGAGTAGGCTATTATTGTGAATAACAAGATTATAGCTATCCAAATAATGAATTTATATTTTGCGTATATCGGATTTTCTTTTTTATCTCTAATTTTCTTTTGATGTGTTTTCTTTACTTCTGAAATTTCAATGTTTTTATTTTCGAGAGTTTTTTTATCCGTTTTTCTTCTTTTTCCCATAATAAGGTCTTTGGCGGGTACTTAATAATTTTATAAACTTTGTCAAAGATATTAATATTTACATTTTGATACAAATAATTATTTTCGGTTGCAGTATTTTGAAATTGTCGAAATTTAGAAAAAATTCAAAAAAAATATTTACTTTTGCAAATACTACACCGAAGTGGTATTTGAGTATATGAAACTAAGTAAAACATCAGAATACGCAATACGAATTTTGAGTTATATGGCAAAAGACAGCGATAAACTGTATTCTGCCAAATTACTTGTGGAAAAATTAAACGTTTCTGATAAATATTTGCGAAAATTGATGACTTTACTCTCAAAAGCCGGTTTCATAAAAAGTATGCAGGGTAGATACGGAGGTTATAAATTTGCAAAAGACATTAAAAATATTTACATTTCGAACATTATTGATGCAATAGAGGGTTCGGAAAAATATCTTGGTTGCATTTTGGGTTTGGACGATTGTTCTGATGAAAATCCTTGCAGTATGCATGAAGTCTGGGTTACAACACGAGCAAAATTAATATCAACTTTTGAAAAAACATCGTTATATAAAATTTCGCAAACCGAAATAATAAAATTTTAATTTTTTTGAATATTAATATTGCTTTAAAGTAGTATTTTACCTGTTTTTATTTATTAACTAAATTATAATTAATATGTTAGAAAAATTCCTCGAAAAATTTATGAGTCGGAAAGGCTTAACAGCAGCCTTTTGGACAATTTCCATTATTATGGTTACGGCTCTAATCTACTACACTGCAACTTTGCAGAAGGAAGTTACGCCCTTGCCAAAAACAGTTAAATCTGAAAGTGGAGAAGTACTTTACAAATATCAAGACATTGTGGACGGGAAAGTTTTTTTCAACAATTCGATTTAATGGACTGGGGGTCGTTACTCGGTATGGGAGCATATATGGGCCCCGATTTTACAACCGAATTTATGCACTACCGAGCAGAGTATCTGTATGATTTTTATGCTCAAGAAATGTATAAAAAAAATGCAAAAGACCTTACAGATATAGAAAGAGGAGCAGTTAAAGAGCGTGTAAAACAAGACGTTAAAGACCAAAACAACACTTCTTGAAGAAGGAACTGTTTATACGGACGCTTCTGCTGCCGCATATCACAAAAATGTAAAATATATTACCAATATGTTGGTAAACGGCGACAAAGAAAGAGCTTTCCCGGGAGGAGTAATTCTTAAAGAAGAAGCAATTAAAATTGCCGCATTTGTAGATTGGTCGCAACTTGTAGCCTCGTCTATACGCCCGGGCACAAAAGATACAAAACATGAAAGAACTTGGTCGAATAACTGGCCTCCGGAACCTTTATTAGACCAAGATGTAAGTTTTAATTCTCATAAAATATCGCTTTATGAATTTTTAATTTTATGGATACTTACAGTTTTTGTAATATATCTTTCATATACATATCTCTTTAAAAAAGAAGAAGGAGATAAGTTGGAACCGGCAATGAAAATTACAAAACTATTCCGTTCGCAAAATAAATTACTGAAATATGTACCTATCGTTGCTGCATTATTCTTTGTACAGTTGATACTTGGAGCATATTTGGCTCACCTTTACGCAGACCCTACTGAAGATTTTGTTTTTTCTCAAAGTTTACTTCCGTTTAACGTAATTCGGTCGATGCACACACAACTTGCAATACTTTGGGTTGCAGTAGGCTGGCTTGTAGGTGGCTTATTAATAGCACCTTGGGTTGCTAACCAAGACCATAAATTTCCATGGCTTGTTGATGTATTATGGGGAGCATTGCTTGTGATTGCAGTAGGAAGTATGGTTGGTTTATATATGGGAGCAACCGGTCAAATGCGTGAAACTTGGTTCTGGCTTGGAAATGAAGGTCGTGAATTACTTAATTTAGGACGACTTTGGGATATATTACTTGTTGTTGGACTTGTATTTTGGTTCTTATTGGTATTTACACTTATCCGAAAAGCAAAAACAAACAACCCGATAGTAAGTACAATTATATGGTCAGCTTTTGCAATCGCAACTTTGTATATTGCAGGCATGATGCCAATTCATAAAATCGCACCAAACTTTACAGTTGATGATTATTATCGTTGGTGGGTAATTCACCTTTGGGTTGAACTTACATTTGAATTATTTGCAGCAGGAACAATCGCATTCTTTACAGTATCACTTGGTCTTATTTCGCAAAAAATGGCGACCAAAGTAATGATGTTTGAACTGTTCTTAATAATGATGAGTGGAACACTCGGAGTAGGACATCACTACTGGTGGCAAGGGCTTGATGAGCATTGGATAGCAATCGGCGGAATATTCTCTGCATTAGAACCGCTACCGCTTGCACTTTTGATGGTTGAAGCTATGAAAAACAAAAAAGAAAAAGCACATTCCGGTTCCGACTTTAAGTTTTCGGCTCCGTTTATGTGGATTGCAGGTTCTGCGGTATTGAATTTTATCGGAGCAGGTATTTTCGGTATGGTAATCAACACACCTACAATTAGTTATTACTCTCACGGAACATATTTAATTATGCCTCACGGACACGTTGCATTACTTGGTGCATTCGGATATATTTCATTAGCATTCTTATATATGACTGCTCGTGCAAATTCGTTGGCAAAAGGTTTAGTTTGGAATGAAAAAATAACAAAATACGGTTTCTGGTTACTTACAATCGGAGTACTTGTATATACAATTCCAACATTTATTATCGGTATGGAACAAACACAAGCAGCAAGCGAATTAGGATATTATTATACTCGAACTCGTGCCGCTCTTGATGATTTAGGCGGTTGGATGTGGTTTAGAATTTTACCGGATTCAATGATGATTCTTGGAGGTGGTATTATTTTATATGATTTAACAACAAAAGTATTATTTTCAAAAAAAGAAAAAGAAACTGTTGTAAGTTAAATTGATATTCTTAAAAAAAGCCCTGTTTCAAAATTTTGAAACAGGGCTTTTTTGTTTTAATACGAACAAAAAAAATGTGATTTTTTAAACTGTCATTATTTCTTTTTCTTTTTTCTCGATAATACTATCGGTTTGAGAAGTAAATTTATCGGTAAGTTTTTGTACTTCAGCTTCTGCGTCTTTTTCTTCATCTTCCGACAAGCCTTCTTTTAGCATTTTCTTTAAAGAATCAATAGCATCTCTACGGTTGTTGCGAATACTTATTTTTGCATTTTCGCCTTCGGACTTTACTTGTTTTACTAATGCAAGTCGTCTTTCTTCTGTTAATGGCGGAACATTTATTCTGATTATCTCTCCGTTATTTACCGGATTGAAACCCAAGTTTGCCTTCATTATTTCTTTTTCGATAGGTTCAATCATTGTTTTTTCCCAAGGCTGAATTACAATCGTTTGTGCATCTGTTGTTCCGACATTTGCAACTTGTGTAAGCGGTGTCATTGTTCCGTAATAATCGACATTGAGACCGGTAACCATCGCAGGATTGGCTTTGCCGACTCTTAGTTGTTGCAATTCTTTTTCAAGATGACTTATGGAACTTTGCATATTTTCTTTTGCATCTTCGAGATACATTTCAACTTCTTCATTCATAACTTTTGATTTTAAGGTCTTTGACCTTTTTTATAGGGGCAAAGCCGTATTTGTAAAAATTTTATAAAATATTCATTTTTTGCAAAAATAATAAATTTTTTAAAATCCGCTTAATTATTTTCGGCTCAAATATAAATTCTTTTTACTCTTTGTGATATTCCTGTTATTATTTCGTAAGAAATTGTACCGGATAATTTTGCTTGTTCCGATGCCGGTATTTTATTTCCGAAAATTGTAACATCATCGCCGATTTTTGCATCTATTCCGGTTATATCTATCATACACAAGTCCATACAGATATTTCCGACTGTTATTACCGGCTTTTGGTTGAGCATGAAAACTGCTTTGCCGTTGCTTAAATTTCGATTAAGACCATCGGCATAACCGACAGGTAAAACTGCAATTTTTGATTTTCGATTAAGTTTTCCTGCTCTGCCGTATCCTATTGTTTCATTTTGTTTTACCTCTCTTATCGAAATTATCTGAGTTTTAAATTCGATAACATTTTCTAATTTGGGTTGATTATTCGGACTAAAACCGTATAAACCAATTCCGAGACGCACCATATCGTAATGATATTCAGGGAAACGCTCTATTCCGGAAGAATTAAGTACGTGTTTTTTTATTTTATAATTGAAACTTTCTTGAATTTTCTTAAAAACGATACTGAAATCGGCGACTTGTTTTCTTGTAAAATCATCGTGTATTTTTTCATCAGTACCGACAAGATGTGTAAATACGGATTTTACAAAAATATTTCGATTGCTTTTTAATTCTATAATTAAATTATCTGTATTTTTCGGCTCGAAACCAAGCCGTTTCATACCTGTATCTATCTTAATATGAATAGGATAGTTTTTTATATTTTTCTTTTTGAGTATTTCTTTCAGCTTGTTTAATAATTCAAAATTATATATTTCCGGTTCAAAATTATTATCAACAAGGTTTTCTATTGAATTTTTATCAGGATTTAATACAATTATCGAACATTTAATACCGTGTTTTACAAGTTCTAAGGCTTCTTCGACATTAGATACGGCAAGATAATCCGGTTTCAAAAGTTTCAAAATACCGGAAGTCTCATTAGAAATAATACCGTAAGCAAATGCTTTAACTACAAGTATCAAGGTAGTATGAGGGCTTACCAACGATTTATAATAGTTAAAGTTCTGTAAAAGTGCCTTTTTATTTATTTCTAAACGAGTTGTTGCCTTGTTTTCTATAATGTTTTTATGCTTGTCGATATTTTTTTGTAAAATTATTTATTGTGTTTGGTGTAAAAAAAGCAATTAAGGTTTCGGAACCTTTTCATTAGAAAATTATCAGAAAGTAATTTTTCTTATAATTTATTTAATATTCGTTCATAGACGAGGTAGAAGTCCTTATGTTTGCATTAGTAACTGCAAATAGTACGAAATAACTGCTTTGTCATATTCCGGCAAAGTACTGTACCACAGATAAAATCTGTCTTCATCGGATTGCAGAAGGTTAATTTTTGCCGGAAGATTATATCTTTGATATTTATTTTCTATTACGTTCAAAAATTTAGTCAGGCATTCATTTGCAAAATCATTTTGTTTATTTGCTTTTAATATTTGTACAGAACCTCTGAACCATGAAATCGTAGCTTCCAAATCATCGAGAATAGTAAGTCGATGCTCAATTTTTAAGGATAAATAATATTCGATTTTTTCGATAGAATTATTTACAACAATTTGCATTATTTTTTTGCCGTTTATTGTATCGCCTGTTTTGTAATATTGGTCGGAAATAAGAGCATCGTAATATCCGTAAGGCGACATATCATTTGTAAATAAACCGGTACATCTGTCAAGTACTTTTTTAGCTTTATCTTTTTTATTTTCTTTTGTAAGTTCTTCTGCAAGTCTGATAAAAGTACTTTTGAAGTTCAATAAAAACCGCCTGTTATTTTCGTCCAAATAAATTTTATCGGGTATTGAATCCAGACCGCCCCACTTAAATTTATTCATCATATTGTCGTATAAAATATCTGTATTTACACGCCCTCTGTCTGCATAAGAATTTGAACCGGTATTTTTAATCGGAACAACTTTAAATGAAAGTCCTTCTAATTGAAAATAATCTTCAAGGTTCATGTAACTGCTTCCGCCAACGGTAATTGCGAAGTAAACAGGTCGCTTCCAGTTGTTTGTGGCGAGCAAATCGAGTATCATAAGCTCGTTTTTTCGGATATAATTTTTCTTAATATCCCAATCTATTCCGGGAATAATTTTATCGAAATCTTCTTTTTGTACAACATTATATTTCTTGATTTGTTCTTTCGGAGCAGGAATAAAAAATCGAGAAGTCGGAATATAATTTGCAAATTCATTGTCTCCGACTGATATTTTAAATGCTTGGTCGTCCTGCGATATATGTTTCAGCAAACTTTTGAGCGGCAAGGCTTCTGCTGAAAGTTTTATTAAGAAATTTTCAGCTTTTTTGCTGTATTTTTCAACAGAATCTTTTGAAAGTTCAAGTTGCGACAATATTTTCGGGTCGTTAATATTTTTTGTTAAAGAATAAAACCTTGTCGGGGAAATAGTTTTATGTCCCGATGAAATCGCATCATAATTTTTCTTGAATTTTTCTTCAAAACCTGAATTTTTCAATAATTTAAAAAAATTATCAAATATAGGTTTGTATTCTTTTTCAAATTTATAAGTCTGAGCATAATATTTTTCATCTATATACAAATTAGGATTTTCTTGTTTATAAATAATGTCTCTTTTCCCCTCTCTGTATTTGTCGTGCGTAAGTGAAAACGGTACTGGTTCAGAAAGATAGGCTTTTTTCTTATTTCCGTCTATGTACCAATCTGTATTTAAGTAACTTAAATTAATAACTCTGACATCTGTTCTGAAACCTTCTACTTCTTGAATATACCAAAGCGGGAAAGTATCATTGTCGCCGTTAGTGAAAATAATTGCATTTTTTTCGCAAGAACTCAGGTAATTTTTCGCATAATCTCTTGTTGTATATCTGTTTGCACGACTGTGGTCGTCCCAATTTTGCTGTGCCATGATTATCGGAACTAATAAGCCCAATATTGTGGCTGTTCCTGCGGCAACTAAGGTTTGCGGACTGATTTTTTTGATAAGCTCAAATATACCGAGTATTCCGAGTCCTATGAAAAAAGCAAAAGCATAAAATGAACCTGCATAAGCATAATCCCTTTCACGAGGCTGATACGGTGGTTGATTAAGATAAAGCACAATGGCAACTCCGGTAAAGAAGAAAAACAGCAATACCGCCCAAAAATAATTTTTAGATGTTTTGTTTTTTGTCAAAAGATATATCATTCCGATAATTCCGAGTAAAAATGGAAGTAAATAATATTTATTCCTTGCCTTGTTATTTTTCATGGCAGTCGTGATTTTACTTTGGTCTCCCAGCCTCACATTATCAATAAAAGGAATGCCGGAAATCCAATTTCCTTTACTGACATCGGCATTATGTCCTTGAATATCATTTTGTTTGCCTGAAAAATTCCACATAAAATAGCGGAAATACATATAATTCAGTTGATAAGAAAAGAAAAAATGCAGTTGTTCACCCAAAGTTGGTGCACGTTTCGGGCTTCTATGGTCATATTGCAGGTCTCCGTATCTGTCTTTTATAATTTTTCCGTCTTTGTCCGTTCTCGGATTGTAAAAATCTTTTTCGGTTTTTCCTGTCCATTTCAAATAACCTTCGATATGATTAGGACTTTCCGCGTCGCTGTACATACGTGGAAACAAAGAAAGATATTTTGAATCGAAAATTCTTTTTGTCTGATATTCTGATATTTTATATTTTCCGTCTTCTTGATAATAAGACGCTTTCCCTTGTTCGTAATCTGTAACTTTCGCATTAAAACTTTGTCCGTTAAATAAAGGTCGGTCGCCGTATTGCTCTCTGTTTAAGTATGATAATAAAGAAAAAACATTATTTGGTGCATTTTGGTTCATCGGGGTATCCGCAAGCGAGCGGATTAGAATTATTGCAAAAGATGAATATCCGATAAGTATAACAAGTGATATTGTTAAAATTGTATTTAATACAACTTTATTTTTTGTAAATGAGTAATATATGCCGTATATCAGTCCGCCTGTCAGAAGCAACAAAAACACAACTGCTCCTGTATAATAAGGTAATCCGAAACTGTTAGTAAAAATAAGTTCAAATTTTGATGCGACTACAACAAGTCCGGTAATGATTCCGTACATTATGAAACCGAGAATTACAACAGATATCAGACCGGTAATAATTATACCGTTTCTTGTAATTTTATATTTTCTGAAATAATAAACAAAAACTATTGCCGGAATGACAAGTAAATTTAATAAGTGAACACCGATTGAAAGTCCCATTAAGTATGCTATCAGTACTAACCAACGATTAGCATTTGGTTCATCGGCTACATTTTCCCATTTCAGTATTGCCCAAAAAACTATTGCCGTAAAAAATGACGAACTTGCATAAACTTCACCTTCGACTGCCGAAAACCAAAAGCTGTCCGAAAAAGTATAAACCAAAGCACCGACCAAACCGCTTCCCATTATTGCAATTAATTGTCCTTGTGATGCTTGCTCGTCTTTTTTTATTATAATTTTCTTTGCGATATGCGTAATACTCCAAAACAGGAACAAAATAGTAAAAGCACTTGCCAGTGCCGATGCAACATTAATCATTAAAGCGACTTTTGTAACATCACCTCCGGCAAAAAGCGAAAAGAAACGTCCGATAATCATAAAAAGCGGTGCTCCGGGAGGGTGTCCTACTTCAAGTTTGTACGAGGTGGTAATAAATTCGCCACAGTCCCAAAAACTTGCAGTGGGTTCAATAGTAAGCAAATAAGTAACAGCGGCTACAAGAAAGGCAAACCAACCGACGGAAATGTTAATTTTTTTGAAATCCATGAGTGAATTAAATTTTAAATTTTATTGATTTTAAGAATATTATATTAATATAAGAGTTCGGTACAAAAAGACCCTTAGGGTTTGATTTAACAGAATTTAATGAATCTAAATATCTAATTTACAGTTTTTTAATTAAAACCCTAAGGGTCTGATTGCGAAGAAATATACTTTTTAGACTAAACTCATATAATATTTAAAATATTTGTTTTAATGTTTTTAAGAATTACACAATTAAAAACAACCGCCGAAATTAAGATTTTAATTTCTATTAGAAAAATTAAAGAAAATATCTTAGCTTTGTAAACAACTTTTATTTAAAATTTTTAAACTTTAAGAAATGTCAAAAATAGCATTTATAACCGGAATTACCGGACAGGACGGTGCATACCTTGTACACGGCTTAAAACGCAGAAGTTCAATGTTTAACACCGACAGAATAGACCATTTGTATCTCGACCCCCATGTCGAAAACAGAAACTTTGTACTTCACTATGGTGATCTTACCGATTCTACAAATCTTATTCGTATAATTCAGGAAATACAACCGGACGAAATATATAACTTGGCGGCAATGAGCCATGTAAAAGTAAGTTTCGATACTCCGGAATATACCGCAAATGCAGATGGATTGGGAACTTTGCGAATTTTAGAAGCGATACGTTTGCTTGGACTTTCCAAAAAAACTCGAATTTATCAAGCATCGACAAGCGAACTTTACGGACTTGTACAGGAAGTTCCGCAAAGCGAAAAAACTCCGTTTTATCCTCGCAGTCCGTATGCTGTTGCGAAGATGTACGCATATTGGATAACCGTAAATTACAGGGAAGCATATAATATATTTGCTTGTAACGGAATTTTATTTAACCATGAATCTCCCATACGAGGCGAAACTTTTGTAACACGAAAAATAACTCGTGCCGTTGCAAAAATCGCACTCGGAATGCAAGATAAATTGTATCTTGGGAATTTATCGGCACAAAGAGACTGGGGACACGCAAAAGATTACATAAAAGCAATGTATCTTATTTTGCAACAAGAAAAACCGGAAGATTATGTAATAGCAACCGGAACGACTACCGAAGTTCGTGAATTTGTACGTCTTGCATTTGCACAAGTTGGTATCGAAATTGAATTTAAAGGCAAAGGTATAGATGAAATCGGTATCATAAAAAGTGTCGTAAAAGAATATGCCGACAATGTGAAAATCGGCTCAACCGTTTTGAAAATTGACCCTCGCTATTTTCGTCCTACGGAAGTAGAATTGCTTTTGGGCGACCCGACAAAATCGAAAAATAAACTTGGCTGGGTGCCTGAATATGATGTGAAAGCTCTTGTTAAAGATATGGTTGAGAGTGATTTGAAACTTATGAAGAAAGATAAGTATCTGAAAGAAGGCGGTTTTAAAATCATGAATTATTTTGAATAAGAACTATGCCGAAATTTTAAGTTAAGTTGTTAATCAAGCAAAATTAAAAACAGTTTATTATTTAGAGATATGGATATAAAAAATAAACACGTAAAAACTTTATTTGAAGAAATTTTATCCAATGCCGCAGGTTGGGTTGCCGGATTACTTTCGGTAAATTTGTTGTCTTATTTTTTCTCGGTGAGAAGTTGGAAAAATGCTTGGGGATTGTTTTCAGGAAAACCTACCGTAAGTTCCGAAACTTTTGATTTGTTGGAATGGATTATTACTGCCGTTGTCGGTTTTTTCGTTTTGATAGTGGTGAACAGGCTTATATCGAAAATTTTTCGCAAAAATGAAAAAGATGATATTTGAGTAGGAATTCACATGAGCTCGAATACAAAATAATCAAGGCTTTGCTTAATTCAATTAAGCAAAGCCTTGATTGTTCAAAGAGAAATCTAATGTTCGCAACACTTATCCGGCTCGTTGTCCAATTCATTTTTGATAAATAATTCGACTGCTTTTTCAATGTTGCTTTCTTGCGTTACGAACACTTTTATTTTTTGTTGTTCAAAATCCGTGTAAAGTCTCCGTCCCATTCCCCCTGCTATAACTGTTGTACATTCTGCTAATGCTCGAAAAATATCGGAATGACTGTGTTGATGTTCACCATGATTTTCATCATTGTGCCAACCTTGAGCGTGTCCGGTAAAATTGTTCGGGCGATATTCTTTTCCGATAATTTTTGTCCCTTCAATATTGTAAATCATAAATCCGGCCGTACGTCCGAAATGTGCCGAAACAGTTTTTTGGTCGTTTGTAGGAATTGCTATTTTCATAACTTTTAAAATAAGGTCTTCTACTTGTTTAGTGAAGAAGAATAATTGATAATTAAAATATTGTATAAAATCAAATGTAAGAAAACTTTAGTAATAGTGTTTATTACTTGAATTTAAGCGTTTTAAAACGACAAAATTAATAATTTTATTTTATTCTTCAACTTCAAGTCCGGGAAGGTCTATAATAAAGCCTTCAACACCGATAATATTATCGCAATCGTAAACAGGATTTGCAGACAGTACTTGTTTTGCAGTTGTTCCGTCTTTGCATCTTCTTGTAACGATTTTGCTTGATATTGTTTTACCGCTTAATACTGTTTTGAAAATTTCATCGGCTTCTTTTAAATCTTTTTCTTGTCGGCTTAATGAATAATGCTTACCGATAACATTTTCTTTATCGACACATTTATACATTTTCAGCCATGCCGCATTAACTTCTTCGTAATATCCTTTTGTGTTTAGTCGGTAATATCCTGCTTCACTGTTTCTTACGGAGTGGAACATCTGTTCTTCAACACGATGAATATCAGTAATATCAATAATAAAACCTTCAACACCGGTAATTTTGTCGTTTTCGTAAGTCGGATTCATTGATAAAATATGGTTTCCTGTTGTTCCGTCAAAACATTTTCTTTCGGAATATATTCCTCTGAAACTTTCACCCTTTAGTACTTTTTCTACCGTTTTTAGCAATTCGTCTTTATCTTTGTCCTTACGTGCTATCGTACATTTCATATTTAGGACATTATTTTTGTCTGTACATTTGTAAAGTTTCATCCAAGCATCGTTTACATCTAAAAACAAACCGTTTTCATCTAATCGGTAGTAGCCGGCAATACTGTTATCAACAGCAATTTGCATATGGTCTCTGTGTTCTTCGTCCGGAGTAACGGATACTTCTTCCCAACCGAAAAGCATTGCCGCAAAACTTGCTTTTGGAGACTCTCCTGTTGTAAGCAGGTATAAATGAGCAATTAAAAAAGCCAGTAACATAAAAGCTCCGAAAGTGTGTATTAATGCAGTAATATCAAATCCGATAAAGTGAATGGGGTTTTCCGGATACATATAATACATATACAAAAAACCGGAAATAACTTGTACAGGAATAATAAAAACTTTAAATCCAAAATATGTAAGTCGTTGTAAGGGATTAAATTTATTGTATGATGTTTTTTTGGTGGGGTGAGGTGCACCTTTAAATATTCCGAATATATAATAATTGGCTTGTTCTTTTACAAGTTTCATTGTGGGGATATACTGCTTCCATGCCCCTGTTGCAAAATGCCAAAATATTGCAAATATTATTAATATCAATAAAGACCATGCCGCAATATCATGGTATAATATGGCTCTTTCGTATCCCAATAATTGATAAGAACTGTGAATTTCAAAGCCTGTTATTACCAGAAACATTATTAATAATGCTTGCGACCAATGCCAAAATCTTTCAAATGCTTTATAAATATAAGCTCTTTTGGTTAATTCTTTTTCGGCTCTTATAACTTTACCTATTGTTTTAAATTCTTGCATGAGTTTTTTTTGAAATTAAGGTTTTCTTCCTGTTTAACGGGGCAAAACCGTATTTGTAAATGTTTAATAATTTGAAAAATCGGTTAGTTTATAATATGTTTTGCCTTAAAGAATCTTATTACGGCATGAATCATAACGCCTATAAATGTTCCCATAATCATAAATATTCCAAGAATGTCCAGAAAATTATTATTGTCTCTGCCGGGTATATAAAAACCTTTCAGATTTTTCAATTTACTGTTTTTTGAATGACAATCAATACATTTTAATGACTGTTCTACAGGCGAAACCATGTGGTTTAGAGGCCAATACATTTCTGTGGAAATAAATGAATATTTTCCGCTGTATGGAAGTCCTGCTTCTTTCATACCGACTTTTGCTGAAAGATTCCAATTCAAGCCATGATGGTATGCAGTGCTGTCATGTCCGTAAATATGAGGAACTATAAGCGTTTTATTGACAGGGTCGAAAATTTGTTTCCCTCTGTGAACTTTTACCGGTATTATTTTTGAATTTTTATCGTTGTGTGAGCCGAATAATGTATTAATTTGTACTACTTGCGTTGTATCTTCTATCACATCTCCCGGTATATATTGGTCGGCAGTTCCGTTGAACCATACGTATTCAGGCTCTACATTGGTTTCCCAAACATATGTTCCCTTATCGCTTTTATAAGTTACGTTATGAAGACTGTCGTATTCTTTGTATTTTTTCCCTTCGCTATCTAATTTTCCGGCAGTGGACCAATCCCATATCATTTTTGTAGCTTTACCTTTGGCGTAAGTAGGAATATGACAAGTTTGACAAGCAATCCTGTTAATGTGTCTGTTTAGAGTGTTGTTTTTATGAACTTTACCGGTATGACATTTTTCACAAGTAACTCTGTTTCCGTCATCGTTTGAAACACTGTAAAGTTTACCGGTAATATTGTGTCGCTCGGTTTGATGGCAATCGACACAGGACATATTTGTTCCGGTTTCGTCCATATGTACGTCCATTTCTTTATCGGGGTGATATAAATCACTTGATAAATCTCCGTGTTTGACATTATCGCCTCCGCCTCCGTAAAAGTGGCATTTTCCGCAGTTTTCCACTTTGGATTTCCCTACATTTTTAGCTATATAGCTGTAATTGGGTGGAAAATATGTTTTATTTGTAAATGCTTTTTTCTCTTTAATCGGGAATCCTGAACCGAATGGTTCTTTTTCGTAAGCTCCTGTTGTATCATGACAAACAAGACAATCAACTTTTTTGTAGTCTTTGAAATCGAATTCCATTTCCGACCAACCGTAACCGACATGACAACTTGTACATTTCCAACGGTTTGATTGTGTTGTTATACAAAAATTATTAATTACGTTTTCCTTTCCTATCTTGACCGTGTCTCCGTTTGGTCTTACTAAATCCCTGCTCCAGTTCCAGTGAGAAGTTTGCATAACTTCAGTATGTCGTTTATTATGACAACTCACACAGGCTTCCGTTACCTCCATCGGATTTGTAAACTCTTGTTTTAATATTTCAAATTTACTGTGGTCAACGATTGAAGGTTTTTTGTCTTGATTAAAACGAACTTTAATGGTATCGTTAATTGCATGGTCGCTTTCCTCGATAGAATATCCGATAACATATATCAAATACCATGGTAATGAAATCAGTATCGCAAACATTACAAATTTCCTTATTTTGCAACCGGTACTGCCGTCTTCTTTCATAATCTGTTTATTTTAATGTGTAATTAATGTCTTCTACCTGTTTTGCCCGGTAAAAGCCGTATTTGTAAAAATTAAATAGATATTACGATAAAATCATAAATCTACAATCAAAAATAGTCAATCATCTAACAGCCTCCATCTTGCACGCCTCCTACTTCTTCGATATATTCGCTTGTTTCCGTTTCAAAATTATTGATTAATTTTTCATCGAAGCCTGTTCCCATTTTATTATTTTCGAGCATTAGACTATTCATGAAACTGTTAGCTCCGTATTTTAAAGTTTGAGCATCGTATCCGAGCATTCTTAGATATGCAACCACATAAGCACTTAATTCGCCTGACGCTGTATAAACTACAATTATTTTATCCGGAGGGAGTGTCAATAAATCTGTATTAAGAGACAGTGATTTGCCCGGAGTGTATTGAACTGCACCTTTTAAGTGTCCGAGTTCGTAAACTTCCGGCTCTACATAATTTACAATATAGAATCTGCCCGGACTTGAAATTATTTGGTCTATTGTTATTGCTCCGGCTTTATATCCTGCATTTAATAAATCTTTTGCTTTTTGATTTAATATTTCTACTCCTGATTTAGTATGACATTTAAGTTCGGGAAGTTTCGTTTTTTCATTTTTTGCTTTTGCTCTTTTATCTATTTTCTTTATCAGTTTATCGGAAGAGTGTGCTATTCTTTTCTTACTGAATTTTTTGTTCCACGAACACATTCCCATACTCATCGCATATACATTTTTGTAGCCCGAAAGCTGCAATACTGATGCTGCATAACTTGCTGTTTGTCCTGTATAACATACCATTACAACTTTGTCGTATTCCGGAATACCTTTTACTTGAAAATAATCAAGAATTTCTTTGTATTTTAATTGTATTGCTCCTTTTATGTGTCCTTCTGAATATGCTTTATTTCCTCTCAAATCAACCACTAATATATTACTGTCAAGAAGGCTGTTTACTTCTACTGCACTTATCAGGGTCGGAGCGTTTTCGCTGTTAATAAAATCACCTCTTTTTACAATTTCATCAAGTAAAATTTGAGAATAATTTATTTTTTTTTCGATTTTTACACTGTCTTTGTCTGCAGTAGCAACCGTATCTGTATTTGTATTATTGCAACTAATACTTCCAAATACTATTGCTAATAAAAAACCGGTATATAATAAAAATGTTTTTTTCATGTTTTAATTTGTGAAGTTTTAAATTTTAAAATATAACACATTACACACACCTTAAAATAGTGATATTTTAAGGTGCGACCTAATTTTGTAGTTTACAGGAATTTTATTTTTAAGAATCTTGAGTTCAGTCTAAAAAGTATATTTTTTCACAATCAGACCCTTAGGGTTTTAATTAAAAGACTGTAAATTAAATATTTAGATTTATTAAATTTTGTTAAATCAAACCCTAAGGGTCTTTTTATACCGAACTCAATCTTCCTTCTTTTTCATTTGATATTTAAGCCCTTCAATTCCTTTACATTTCTCTCCTTCCGGAGTTCTGCAACAGCAACCGAACCAAAAAAACAACCCTGATACTATTGCAATTCCGACTAATGACCATGCAAATATTGAATAACAATTACAAGTAAAACCGAAAGCACTCATTACTATACCAAGTACAATTAGTATTATAAACATTACAAATCCCAAAACACCGAAAATTAATGCTCCTTTTAATATTATGTTTCCTCCGTTCATAACTTTATATTTTTAAAGATTAATAATTAATGCAAATTTACGCAGTATTAATTTATGTTACAAGGTTTTGAACGTGCGTGTAAATAGTAATTTTTGTATTTTGTATCACAAAATAATGTATTATAAGTTGCATTATGTTTATGATTTTCTAACTTTGCAGAAAAAAAAATATGTTTAACAGCCCGGCGTGTATTAATTGCCAATTTAAATCATCTGCAACAAAATTTTTAAATAACGACGAACTTGGAACCTTAGAGAGAAGTTGTGCGGAAATTGAATTTAAAAAAGGAGATATTATATTCAAACAAGGTGTTTTATCTTCTAATATTGTTTATCTTAAATCAGGTATCGTAAAATTTCATATTGAAGAAATAGGAGGAGAAAAAATTGTTAAAATTGCCAAAGGACCTATATATCTCGGCATTCCGACAACTTTTGACGAAAAATATAACCGTTATTCCGTTACTGCCGTGGATAAGGCTAGTGCTTGCATTATCGGTATTGATGTTTTTCGACAGTTTGTACAAGACAACGGAAAATTTGCTTATGAAATAATTGTTGAATTGTGCCGAAATGAAATAAATTTATTCGGAAAGTATATTAGCAGAGTTCAAAAAAATGCACGAGGCAGGATTGCGGAAGCATTACTTTTTTTTAGTGAAGAGATATATAATAAAACTACTTTCAAACTAACGCTTACAAGAAACGAATTTGGAGATTATATTGATACCTCACGAGAAAGTGTAAGCCGTATCTTATCTGAATTTAATATTGACGGGATTATAAAGATAGACGGAAAGAAAATTGAAATTATAAATAAGAAACAATTAGAATTGATTCGCAAAACGGGATAGTAAAAAAACAAAAGTTAAGACCTCCTTTATACATAGAATTGTTACAATCTTAACAGTTCTTGTATAAAGGGGCTTAGATGCAATCTGAATTGTTTTTTTACGAATAAAATATACTCTTTTTTAATAAAGAAGATTATTGTACGGATACCTTTTTATATGTAATGTTTTTATTTCCTTGTACATTGTTTCTTTAAATTCAGAAATGTTTGTTTTATTTTTGGCTGAAATAAAAATACAAGGATAGTCGCTTTGTGCAAACCAAGTTTTTTTAAGCTCCGGCAAACTGATATTTTCTTTTGTTGAAGGTGTCAAATCGTCTTCCTCTTTTTTTGTGTACGAAAAAGCATCTATTTTATTGAAAATAAGATAGATTTTTTTATCTAAAACATTAAGTTCCGCAAGAGTATTATTTACTACATTGATTTGGTCTTCAAAATTCGGGTGCGAAATATCGACAACATGAAGCAAAATATCGGATTCTTTAAGCTCGTCTAATGTCGATTTGAAAGATTCGACAAGGTTATGCGGTAATTTTCGGATAAAACCAACTGTGTCGGATAGCAAAAAAGGTAAGTTTTCAATAACTACTTTGCGGACTGTTGTATCTAATGTAGCAAAGAGCTTATTTTCAGCGAATATATCCGACTTACTTATAGTATTCATTAAAGTCGATTTTCCTGCATTTGTATATCCTACAAGAGCTACACGTATTAAAGAAGCTCGATTTTTCCGCTGTACTACTTTTTGGCGGTCTATTTTTGCAAGTTCTTTTTTCAGGCGGCTTATTTTGTCTCTGATAATTCGGCGGTCGGTTTCAATTTCCGTTTCACCGGGACCTCTCAGTCCTATTCCTCCTCGCTGACGTTCCAAGTGAGTCCACATTCCTGTAAGCCGTGGCAGAAGATATTGATATTGAGCAAGTTCAACTTGCACTTTGGCGTGTGATGTTTTGGCTCTTGATGCAAAAATATCTAAAATAAGATTTGTTCGGTCGATAACTTTACATTCTATTTCTTTTTCGATATTTCGGATTTGAGTCGGACTTAATTCATCGTCGAAAATAACCATGTCCGATTCGTGTTCTTCCGCATAGTTTGCAATTTCAAGAAATTTACCGCTTCCGACAAACGTTTTATTGTTCGGTTTTTCAAGTTTTTGAGTAAACCGTTTTACTTCTTTTGCTCCGGCGGTTTCGACAAGAAAAGCAAGTTCGTCCAAGTATTCTGTTACTTGTTCTTGTGATTGGTGTTGGTTTATAACACCGACAAGAATTGCTTTTTCGATTTTTTTGTTATTTGTATTCATAAAAAATAATGTGAAAAATATAGAAAAAGCCTCAAAATTCAAATTGAGGCTTTTTTATGTTAAAGTCAAAAATAAGGTCTTCGACTTTTTTAATGTTGCTTACGTACTTGTGTTAATTTTTATTAATAAGTAAACAAGAGAAAACTTAATGTTTGAGCGTAAAATTAATAGGAACACTGTAATATACACTTACGCTTTTTCCTCCCTGTTTTCCGGGTTTGAAATTCGGCAACATTTTTACAACTCTCAGTGCTTCTTCATTCAATATCGGGTCGGCACCTCTTGCGATGGTTACTTTATCGACTTTGCCGCTTTCGGTAACAACAAAACGTACATAAACTTTACCTTCCATATCGTTTTCTCTTGCAACAGGCGGATATTTTACGTTTTTTGCTATCCATTTTCTAAGTGCAAGGTCGCCGCCGGGAAATTCGGGCATTTGTTCTGCAAAAGCAAAAATTGCAGGTGCTTCTTTTTCTTCAACTTCTTCAATTTCAACTATTTCGATAACTTCTTCTTCATCTACTTCCGTATCGAGGATTATTTCTTCGTCCGGCTCTTCATCGTCTTCGATTTCTTCGATTTCTTCGATAACTATTTCCGGTTTCGGTTCGGGAAGTTTAATTTCTTCCTGTTGTGTAATTTGCATCAACTCTTCATCTTCGATAACTGCTTCGGTTTTCATTGCTATCGGTTTTTCGGTTTTTGATGCCCAGCTGAATGCCAAAAGCGTCATTCCGATGGCAACGACAAAACCGAAAAGGATAAATGAAAATTTTGATTTTTCGAGATTTGCTTGGGGACTTTTCTTTACTTCCATGATTTTAAATTTTTAAAGATTGTTAGAATTTTTTAGCTGTCCTTTTAGATTAAGGCGTAAAATTAGTTTTTTTTATTTGAAAACAAAAGGAATTAATATTTTCGGTTTTAAATTTGTCTGATTTTTGCCGATTAGTAATTCTTGTGGAATTTTATTTGCGATGCGTATTGCTTCTTTATTAATATCGGGACGGATTTTATTAAGAAGTTTTACGGATATAATTTTATTTTTTGTATCTGTTGCAAACTCAACATATATTATACCTTTTGTGTTTTGTTTTCCGATTCTATCGGATATCCTGATTTCGTGTTGAATAAATTTAATTAAATTGAAGTTTATTTCGGGTGATATTGCTTTTTTCCAAGTATTATTATTTGTTTTTCGCATTACTGTAAGTTCGATTTCGGAATAATGATTTGCTTTTTGCTTTTTTGTGATTTTTACTCCGGTTTCCAGTACCAAAAATATTGACGAAATTGCAATAAGCAGTCCTATTTGAAAGAAAATATATTTTTTGTTTTCCAAATCTGCTTTTGCTGTTTTTTTGTTTGTCATTATTTTGATATTTAAAAATTTATTTTCAGTAACAAAAACTTGGTGCTATAGAAGTTTTATTTTTGATTAATTTTATATTTACATTCGGGTAAAGCCTTACATCACCGGTTGTTGCAACTATTTGATTTCTATTAACTTTACTGTTGATTTTCTGGTGAACTTTGTACAAGTTTTTATATTCAATGTAAATTTTGTCAGATATTTTGAATGTAATATTTATTCGTTGTATTCCGTAGTAATTTATGGTGTCGATTTTTGTAATTATACTTTCTGCCGGAGT
>JAOZMN010000540.1 GCA_029934265.1 Bacteroidales bacterium | reverse complement strand
TTGGGTTTCTTTTTTTTCCTTATCGAAACCTGCTATTTGTTTTTGCAACTCTTCTTTTCGTTGTTTCAGACTACTTTCTTTTTGCTTTATTCTGTTTTCCGAAACCGAAATTTTATTATTTTTATCATTAATAAAACTTTCATGTTTACTCTTAAGCTGCAAGAATTTTTCTTTCGCTTGAAGCATTTTATCTTTCTTTATTATTTCAGCTTTTTTGTCTGCTTCGCTTATTATTTCTTCCGCTTTTTTATTAAGACTTTTAATTTTCAGCATATTTCCTGCTATAACTCCCGCTATCAGTGTAATTAAGCCTACAATACTTGATATTATTATTATTTCCATTTGTTAATATTATTAAAATTTGAATATATTAAATTTGTGTGAATTTTGATAAATACAGACATTCGTCTGTTTTAATATTTTTACTCGTTATAAAGTCTCTGACCTTTTTAATGTTGCTTATGCACTCGTGAAAAATTCTTTTAATTAGAAAGTTCTCATTAAGTAAATGTCGAGATATAGGTATTTATTATATAAATAATGTAATAAACTATGTTTCAATAATTAGATATTGTAAACACAATCAAAGTATAAAATCCTATATTTCAAGAATTTACAATAATTATGCTATATGACTTAAAATAAGATGTTTCTAAAAATAAGCGATGTCCGGTTTCTTTTAGTTCTCATTTCAGAAGTATGAAATATAAAAAACCCGCTACCATTTCTCCGTATTTAGAAAGCCCCATTAATGACATGGGTAGAGCTGCCTTTTATTTCGAACGTCCACTGTCTGAATAAACAGAATCTTAACAAGTTAAGATTGAGGCCTGTCCTACGTAAAAATGAGCTTAAGCTCTAATTAGTAAGTGTTGAGCTTCCAAATAAAATGAGAAAAAGTGCGGGTTATAATATTCCCTTACTGATATTGATGATACAAATATATATAAATAATTTGTAACATCAAAGATTTTTTACAACTATTTTATAGTTTTTTCGTTACCGATAAATTCATTAAGCTCTTCATTGAGCTTGCTTATTTCATTTTTCAAGTTTGAAGCATTATTACCGACATTAATTTCTATAAAATCCGATGCAATTTGTAAAGAAGTCATTGCCAATAAATCTATATGTTTCATGCTGCCATAAACTTTTTTATATTTATTAAAATCGTCATTTATCAGTTGTGCGGCTTTTCGTATTTTACTTTCTTCCGCCGGCTTTACTTTCATCGGATACGAATTTCCTGCAATATTTATATTTATATTTAACAAATCACTCATAATTTGTAAATGACAATTAAAAAAAACTTTATATTAATTATTGATATTTGACTGTGTGTTTTTAAGTACTATTAATTGTTTTAGAGTAAAATTGCTCGGCTTTAAATTTCAGTAAAAAAATAATCTGCAAAGAATATTTTACATTTCTAATAGTTTATACACATAGTCTTATCGGCAACAGGTTTTAAGACCCTATTTATTCAGTAATGAAATGCACTTATCTATTTCTCTCACTAAGTTTGTTATTTTTTGTTTTGCTTTGACGGAGTTTTCGCCGTCGTTTGTAATTAATGATTTTGCTATCTTTTCTGTTTCTAATTCTTTTTTTGCAAGTTCGACATCTCTGTCTTTGCGAGTTATAATTTTGTTAAGCTCGCTAATTTGTTCAAGTAATTTTAGATTCTCTTCTTTTTTTTTATTGAATGAAATGAAAATCTTGTGTATATTATTTTTAAGTTCTAATATTTCTTTATCATTTTCCATCAAATTCAAATTAATTTTCGGGTATGCTTGTTTGCGTTTACAATCTAAAATTTGATAAGAGAATCTTTTTCAAATCAGATAGCAAAATTAATATTGTAAATCGAAAAAACAAATTATTATTTTACTTGAGTTTCCTTAATTTTTATTTTGACATATCGTTTTTTCTTTATTTTACTAT
>JAOZMN010000144.1 GCA_029934265.1 Bacteroidales bacterium | reverse complement strand
TGTTTCGCCTACGGCTCACAAAAAATAAAAAAAACGCCACCAGCACATTTCCGTTATAAAATTACTTGTAAATATCCGGACTTAAGTTTTTACACATTTACCATGCACTTGTGAAGTATTTTCACCTTACAATTTTTTCATGATGCTGTCTTTCATGCGTTTAAGCTGTCAGATGAAAACACCTGACAGGTGCAGAAGTAAAAAGAATATTTCTTTACAATCAGACCCTAAGGATTTGGAGTAAAAGATTATGAATAAGATATTTAGATTTGTTAATTCTTGTTAAATTAAATCCTTAGGGTTTTCTTATACTGAACTTAAAGTATGAAATCAAAACTTATTAAAATATTATTAGGCATAATTTTCATACTTATCGAGTCATCTAATTCTAATGCTCAAAATTTTATCCGCTATGGAGTAAAACTCGGAACAAACTATTCCTTATTTGCCGGCCCCGACAAGCCGGCTCATGCAATTACCCCGTGGTTGCTTGATGTTGGAGCGTATTATGAATACGCACTTACCGATTACTCTTCAATATGGTTAGAACCCGGATTTGTTCAGCGAGGAGTGAAAATAATTGAGCCACTACCCTATTTAGACAACAGTCAAATAAATATTTACGAAAAAAATAACTACTTTACTCTTCCTATATATTTTAACCTCCGGCAGGGTGATGATTTTTTGAGTTCTTTTGCCGGAGTCGGAGCAGAGTTTGAGTTTTTGGCTCAAAAAAAAAGAACTATGTATGCCCGAATAAATAATTTGAAAGTTGAGCCGAAAAATTATTATAATTTCGACCCGCACAGATTAAATTACGGTTTTATTGTCGGAGGAGGAGTAAAATTAATGGGAGTAATGATTACAGGTAAATTTTATACAAGTTTACAGAATCTTTACAGAGGAAGAGATATTAGAGAAATTAGATATAACACATTTACTGTAAGTATGATATATCAAATCAATCGTCCGCAAATGAGAACATATACAAACGGCAGAAATTCAAGTTTTAAAAATAAATTCAAATATACATACTTTCGAGTAAAAAAAAGACTAAGATTACATAGATGAGTTCGGTATAAAAAGACCCTTAGGGTTTGATTTAATAAAATTCAACAAGTTTAAATATCTAATTTACAGCTTTTTACTTAAAACCCTAAGGGTCTGATTATGAAAAAATATACTTTTTAGACTGAACTCACAGATAAATATCTGTAAAACATCTAACATTTCAGAAAAAAAATTTTTTAAATTACAAGAAATGGGACACAAAAAAGATAAAGAAATTCTTGAACTCTTAAAAGACAGAGTTATTGAAAAAGACAGACATCTTGAAGAAAAAGAAGTGCATAATTCCACAAAAGAAGCACTTGCCGAAATGACGGCATTATCAAAAAATGAAGTCGATAAAATATACAGAGATGTGGTAATTGAAGTTCGTGAAAAACAAAGAAAAAAACGAAAAATTACTATAATTATCGGTTCCGTTTTGGTTCTGCTTGCCGTGATAATAATTCCGATTGCTCTTAAAGAAGAAATTCCTCCAATTACATTTACCGAAGATTTTAACGATAATTCAAACGGTTGGGAATTTACCGATACAAAATTATCTCAAACTTATTACGAAAATAATGAATATGTAATAGAATCAGTTGAAGACGATGGAACGGTAAAATATATTAATCATACATTTGAATTTCCACAAAACTTTGTTATCGAAGCAAAATTCCAAAGAATAGATGGCGAGCATACAGAGGGATTCGGAATGCACATTGGCGAAAATGAAAATACTTTGACATATTTTTTTATACGGGCAGATAAAAATTATCGTTACGGAACAAAAATTGAAAATGATTGGAAAACAAATACTTCTTGGAATAATAACTCTAATATTAAAAAAGAAAATAAGGAATATAATATAATCAAAATTGTAGTAAAAGCTAATAATTTTGATTATTTTATAAACGATGAAAAAGCAGTATCAGGAGATTTTCTCGACATAAAACCGAAAATGTTTTCTCTTGCCGTAGTCGGGACACAAAAAGTAGCATATAATTATATCAAAATAACTAACTCGGACAACAAAAAAATAATTTATGACAGTAATTTCGAACAAAGCCCGGAAGACTGGAAAATAAAAAAAGACTTTAAGAAAAAATCGGAATTTAAAGACGGAAAATATTTAATCACTACAAATAAAACCGATTATTGTTACTGGGCAAAAAATTGGATACCGGAAAAATTTACAAACAAAGAGTTCGAGATAAAACTTGATGCAATATCTCTAAGCAAAGAAAAATGCAAATGTAACTACGGATTTATGTTGATATATGATTCAGACAATTATTTTGCATTTGAAATAAAAGACAACAAAACGGCAAGATTACTGGTAAATAATTCAGGTAAATATACCTACAAAGGTAATTATAAAGAATTTAGAAAGACAAACAACTCTATTCAAATTCAAATAAAAGTTGAAAAAAGAAAGGTAACTCTAAAAATAAACAACATACTCATAGACAAAGTAAACAGAAATTATCTGTATAAGAGAGCATTGGAAAGAATGGCACTTCGAGTTTGCGACAAACACACTGTCGCTTTCGATAAGTTGGAACTCATTGAATTAAAACAGTAAAATACCGGTTTTATTTTTCCGCCAAAACAAAACCGGTTCTGCTTGGAATATACAACTTCAAAAAGTTTTTATTTCCTTTCGGATAAGTATTGTAAATCATACTCTCGTCAATTCTGTCGTGCCCCAAAAATTTTTCGGAATCGGAATTTAAAATTATTTTATAAGAAGCTTTATCTGTTTCAAACTCATAATCTTCAAATGATTTGAACGGATTAAGATTGAAAACAAAAATAAGCGATGCTCTTTTGAATATCAAAATTTGGTCGTAAGTATGCTGTACCAAAGTAAAGGCTTTTTCACTTTCAAGAACGCTGTATTTATTTATTACTGAAATCATTGCTTTATCAAAACTATTCAGAAAGCTGTAAACCAAAGAATTATCATCTCTTAAATTCCATTGCCTTCTTGCATATTTGTACGACCAATTATTGCCGGCTCTCGGAAAATCTATCCATTCAGGGTGAGCAAATTCATTGCCCATAAAATTCAAATATCCGTCTCCGGCTGTCGAAACGGTAAGCAAACGGATAATTTTATGTAAAGAAATTGCACGTTCTACATTCAAATTTTTATTTTCGACCAACATTGCATCATAAATATCCTTACCGACAAGTCTCATTATAAGAGTTTTATCTCCCACAAGTGCTTGATCATGCGATTCTGCGTAAGAAATAACTTTTTCATCTTTACGTTTATCCGTCAAACGGTGAAAAATATCTCCGACATGCCAATTCTCGTCTTTTATTTCCTTTACGGATTTTATCCAAAAATCAGGCACACCCATTGCCAGTCTAAAATCAAAACCGTAACCGCCGTCGGCAAGCGGACTTGCCAACCCGGGCATGCCACTCATATCTTCAGCAATCGTAACAGCTTCCGGATTAACATCATGTATCAATTTATTTGCCAGCGACAAATAAATTTCTGCATCTTTATCTGTATTATCACCGAAATAATCTGCATATCCGTTAAAATCACTTCCCAAACCGTGATTATGAAACAACATACTTGTAACACCGTCGAAACGAAAACCATCGAAGTTATATTCTTCCAACCAAAATTTACAATTCGACAATAAAAAATGCAAAACTTCATTCTTGCCGTAATCAAAACATCGAGAATCCCATGCCGAGTGCAAACCTCGTTCTCCTTGATGAAAATATTGAAATTCCGTACCGTCGTATTTTGACAAACCTTCAATTTCGTTTCTAACAGCATGAGAATGAACAATATCCATTATAACTCGTAAACCCAAACCATGAGCCTCATCAATAAGTAATTTCAAATCTTCCGGTGTACCGAAACGTGAAGAAACTGCAAAAAAACTCGAAACATGATAACCGAACGAGCCGTAATAAGGGTGTTCCTGAATTGCCATAAGCTGAATTGTATCATATCCGGATTTAGCAATATCCGGCAACACATTTTTACGAAATTCATTAAAACTTGCAACTTGCTCCCTTTCTGACGACATTCCAATATGTGCTTCGTATATTAAGATAGAATTTTTCCGTTTCGGAGCTTTATTTTTGAATACAAATTTTTCTGTAGGCGACCAAACTTGCGTACTGAAAACTTTAGTATCCTCATCTTGAACAACACGATTTGCATAAGCCGGTATCCGCTCAAAAGTTTCATTTCCCGAAACGACAAGCAATTTATATAAATCTTTATGTTTTAAATCTTTAAATGAAATATTTAAAGTGAAAATTCCATTTTTTTCTTTCGACAATTCATATTTTTCTTGGGCTTTCCAGTCGGAAAAACCACCGATTAAATATACTTTATCCGCTGCGGGAAGCCAATCTTTGTAAACCCAAAAATTTTCCGTCCTGTGCAAACCAAAAAATAAATGAGCATTCGCAAAATCAAGCAACTTCTTGCCTTTACACAGCTCTAAGCCCTTCGTTATTGAAGAAAGTATTCTGTCTGAAATTTTTTTAGAAAATTCTTCAAGATAAACATCGTTTTTTACTATTTTTGGAGACTTCATTTTTTAAAATTAAGGTCTTCGACCTGCTTAATAATGCAAAGCAAAGAATATAATATATTGATATTTAAAATCGTATAATATTACAAATACTGAAAAATGTTTATATAATAACTTGATTATTAGATTTTTACAAATACGTACTTGCCTAATTAAAAAGGTCGGAGACCTTATACAAATTTCACACAAGTGCGTAAACAATATAAAAAAGGTCGAAGACCCTACAAAAATAGACAATATAAATGTCAAAAATAAATCAATACAAAAGAAAAAGCGGTATTTTACTGCATATAAGTTCATTGCCGGACAAATTCGGAATAGGAACATTCGGAAAAGAAGCATATAAATTTATAGATTTTCTTAAAGAAACGAAACAAAGCCTATGGCAAGTTTTACCACTCGGACATACCGGATACGGAAATTCACCTTATTCTTCATATTCAGCTTTTGCAGGAAATCCTTTATTTATAGACATTTCAGATTATATCGAGAAATCAGACAATGTAAAAAAAACAAAATTTCCACCGGATAAAGTTTCATATACGGAAGTATCGAAATTCAAAATTTCTTTACTGAAAAAAATTGCATATAAATCATTAAATAATGAAAACCTTGAAGAGTTTAATGTTTTTTGTAATAAAAATAAATTTTGGTTAGAAGATTATGCTTTTTTTATTTCTTTAAAAGATTTACACAAACAAAAATCGTTTTTTGAATTTGGAAAAGATATTTTTTTACGAAAAAAGAAAACATTAAATGAATTTAAAGATAAATTAAAACTCGAAATCAAAATTTGGAAATACATACAATTTATGTTTTTCGAGCAATGGAATGAGCTTAAAAAATATGCAAATAATTCCGGAATAGAAATAATTGGCGATATACCGCTTTACGTTGCCGGCGACAGTGTCGATTTATGGTCAAAACCGGAAATTTTTATGCTCGATAAAAATAATTTTCCGGAAAAAGTTGCCGGTGTACCCCCTGATTATTTCAGTGAAACAGGGCAACTTTGGGGTAATCCTTTATACGATTGGCAAAATAACGAAAAGGAAGTTATAAATTGGTGGATAAAACGTATAAAATTTAATGCTCAAATGTATGATTATGTGCGAATTGACCATTTCAGAGGCTTATCGGAATTTTGGGCTGTCGATGCGGGCGAAAAAACGGCAGAAAAAGGAAAATGGCTTCCCGCTTCCGGCAACAAACTTCTTAAAGAAGTATTTAAACAAATGCCGGATATAAAAATAATTGCTGAAGATTTGGGAGTTATAACTCCGGAAGTCGAAAAATTAAGAGATAAATATTTGCTTCCCGGCATGAAAATTTTACAATTTGCTTTTGAATCCGCCGAGCAAAACGATTTTTTACCGCATCGCTACAAGCAAAATACGGTAGTCTATACCGGCACTCACGACAATGATACCACAAAATCATGGTTGAAATCATTAAACAAAAAAGGCAAAAAACATCTTTGTAAATATACTGCTAATCAAAATCCTAAAGTAAAAGATTTAATTCGACTTGCATGGTCGTCTTGTGCCGATATTTCGATAGTTCCGATGCAAGATGTTTTACAGCTTGGAAATCATGCCCGAATGAATACTCCGGGCAAGGCAGAAAATAATTGGGAATGGAGATTTCAATTTTCAGATATTAAAGATAAACAGAGTAAATTTCTTAAAAAACACAAATTATTTTATACTTTTGTCAAAATAAACATTCACTTTTAAACTACATTCAAATGAAACATTTTTTGCTTATTATTTTTTTACTTTCAGCATTTTCCGGTAGTATTTTTTCTCAAAAAACGGCAAACACCGAACGCTCAAGCATGAAAACTTTAAGCGTTCCTTACAGCGAAAGAATAACAGAGTTCAATAAAGGAAATCTGATAATTAATTCATCTTTTGAAAAAGGAGTGTTAAATAATCAAAGTGCAAAAGACGATACACTTTTGCACGATTTTAAACTTCAAGCGTGGAAAAAAATCGGCAATAATGTAGAATGGGTGAGTTCCGAATATAAATCGTACTCGAAAAAAGACGTATCTAACGGCAAACATTCAATAAAAATTCATCGAAAATTCAAAGACATAAAAGAAATAGACAACAAACCGGACGGAGTTATCAGCGACTTTATAGAAGTTATTCCGGGTAATTATTATTTTAGTTTTGATATTCGTTTGGAAAGAATTTTCCCCGCCATACAACGATTAAGTTCAAAAATTTCAAAAGATATAGATATTCGACTTACTTATTTCGATGAAAATAAAAAAGAAATGTCGCCCGGAATTTATTATGAATATTACGGAAAGGAAGTCGATAACGGATTTAAAGGATTTGCATTTTCAAACTTTTATTACATAGATAAATTCGACTGGGGAAATGTGCGAGGACGCACTTATAACTACCCGTTTTCGGAAGGTGATATGCCTCCAAATTGCAAATATGTCAAAATTTCGCTTGGATTACTCGGCAGAGGCACAATGTATGTCGATAATATAGACTTTCATTATTCTCGATGGAATTTTACTTCTTTGGAAAAAGTAAAACCTTTTTTCGATAAAAAATATAAAAAAACAGACCTGATAATTCCAACGCCTCAAATAATTTCTCCGAATATTACTCAAATTAATTTAAAAACCAACAAACCGATAATTGTAATTCCCGACAAACCCGAAAATACTGATATTTCAGCTTCCGAATTACTGAAAAAATATCTTGGAAACAAAACTCCGATTATAAAAGCTTCCGATTTTAAAGACGATAAGCAAAAAACTGTTTTTATT
>JAOZMN010000539.1 GCA_029934265.1 Bacteroidales bacterium | reverse complement strand
AAAGACTCGCAATGCGACTAATTACACTTTTTGGACTTATCGGAGTGGACTCATTAATTATATTCATTTCTTTTTGTGGAGGATTATTAAAGCCCTCGATGAGGGTTTCATGTATTTTGAGATTTTGAAATTTTTATTAAATAAAAAAACATAAAAATTCCGAATAAAAAACCGGTCATTGAATACATTGCAACTGCCGTTATTTCGCCAAATAACAATTTGTAACTCAAATAGATAGACAAGAAACGCATAATCAATAAAACCATATCGAAAAAGAAGACCGTTTTTTGTTTGTTCAAAACAGTTATCAGCCACGAAACAGGACTGTTAAGAAATGCAACGGTAAGCCAAGGCAATAAAATTGCAGCATACAAACCGGCTTGCTCCCAGCCTTGCCCGAAAATAAAATCGAAAAAAAAACTTCCCACAAAAAGTCCTATGACCGGTAAAATTATTAATTTTCCTAAATTAAGATATGTTTTTTTTACAAATCCGAAAATATCATCTTTTTTATTTATAATATCTGAAGCCGTTTTATAGAAAACTTGCCCTGCCGAATTTGCAATCAAGCCCATAGGAGTTTGCACCACTCGTGCCGCCATTCCGTAAAATGCAACAGTTTCAGCACCGAAATATTTGCCCAGCAAAATAAACGGTATCTGATTTGAAAGCGTATTTAATGCGGCTATCAATGTGTTAAATACAGGAATATCTCTGTATTTTCGCAATAATACGATAGTTCGTATAAGCGAAAAATATTTTAAATTAAATATTACGGATTTAAAACTTAATCCGAAAATTATGATTGCCGACAATCCCTGACCAAGTAAAGAACCGGTTATCAATCCGTTAGTTATATTTTTTATGAAATTTAATAATAATTGCGAGCGTCCGGTTGTAAGCGATTTTGATATTTTTGCATACGATATTTTTTTATAATCTTCCATTCTGTTGTCCCAATAAGATACAATTTCAAAAAATCCTATCAAAAAAGAACTCAACGGAACGAAATAAAACCATTTTCCCAAATTATTTTCACCGGAAATTTGTAAAATCGTATCGTAAAATAAAAAAACAAGAAAAAAGAAAAATAAATTAAGAATAATATTTACAAACATCGCAAGAACAAACAAATTTATTGCATGAGAGTCTTTTTGAGGAAGGACGGAAGCAAAACCAAGTTTTAAAGATGCAACAACCTGTAAAACAGCTGATAAACTTGTAAAAGTAAAAAGCATTCCAAAAATTTCCTTCGCATACATTCTCGAAAGTATCGGCGAAAGTGCAAATAAAATTACTTGTCCGAGAACCGAACCGGTAAAAAGTGTAAGAAATTGTCTTACAAATTTAATTTTAAATTTATCTTTAATGAATTTTAAAACCTGCATCAAATCAAATTTAAAATGTCTTCTCTTAAAATTCCTTCGTATTTATTATGCTTATTCATTAATTTTTTTGTTAAAGAAATTATAAAATCTCGCTTCTCATTATCATTAAAAACAAGCTGTCGCAGGACTCTTGCTACGGCTTTTGCCGAAAATAAATCGTTAATTTTTATTTTATTTTCGATATATTCAAAAATATCATTAATAATTTTATCCGAAAATTTAACTTTTCTTTGTAAAAGTCTCGATAATAAAATCAAACCTGTAATTTTAACGTATTTCATATCGGATTTAATCCATTTAACGCATATTTCATCGGCAAAATCGACATGAACAAACAAATTCATGCAAATTTGTTCTGCAAGTTCGTTATTTTTAATTTTATTTACCAAAACTTCGGCTTTATAAATATCAAGCGAATTTCTATCCTCAAGCATTTCCGCAATTATCAAATTTTCTCTGACATCATCTTCACGCAGACGTGCGGCAAGTTCGTTATCAGGGTAATAATTTTCGGCAATTTCACGAAGTTTAACTGCCGAAACTGCATGAATTTCAGAA
>JAOZMN010000143.1 GCA_029934265.1 Bacteroidales bacterium | reverse complement strand
TGTAATACAACTTAATATTACAATGTTTAAAAAAGTTAAGCGGACACTAATGATAAATTATGTTTTTCAAAAAAAGAAATAAAAGTCAAATTTTTGTAAAAGACTTTACAACAAAAAATAACGAGGAAAAAATTCGTTTGTTTTCAATAGGTGGAACAATGAAAGATAATATTATTGAACAATTTGATAAAAATTATCTAATTGAAGGAGACCACATAAAAAGTGGAGGAAAAGCTTCAAATAAATCAATTTTAACTCTACTCGGCACAGGAAGTGGAGCATTAGGATTAAGCGGTCTTGCATCAGGAAATTTATTTATGGCAACAGTAAATCCGGCAACTTTGATGACAATAGGAAATGGCGTTGGAAGTGCAGTTATGGGAACAACGGGCATAATAGCACAAACACCTTTTATTCCTGTTGCAGGAGCTATAATGCCTGTTATTGCACCTTTACCTGTTATGATACTTAATCAATTTAAAACAATAAATGAAAAATTAGTATCAATTGAAAAAAGTATTGAAAGGTTAATAATTAGACACGAAGCAACTTTTCTTGGAGAAATAATCAGTGCAGGTAATAGATTAAACGATTTAAACCAAGAGTTTGCAGTTACAAATCAATTTTCAAATGAAATGATTATCAGGCTATCTTTAATTGAAAGTAAAATTAATCCTTTGTTTGAACGTTACCGATATTTATATGAAAGTAAAAATGTAAACAAATATTTGTCAGCAGAAGATGTAAGTTTTAAACAAACCGATGCCTATTTAGCGGTTGTGCTTTCTATATTAGATTTACAACTTGATGTAATGCGATTAAAATTATCCATTCAAGAAAATCCCGGATATATGTCTTATAGTGCAAAATCTTTGGTTGAAAAAGTAGAAAATTATTCAAAATTGTGGAAAAATATTGAAAATAGTCCTAAGAAAATAAAAGAACTATCAAAAGAATTAAATAGCACAGTAGATAGTATGAACTGGTGGAGTAAAAATATTCCAAGTTGGTTGGGAGGCAATAGAAATGAAAGAATAAAAACAGAAAAAGAAATAAAGAAAATTAACAATATAAATAGTGTTGATAAAGCACAAGAACTTACAAAAACAATTTCAAATGCGACAGATTTTGGAAATTCATTAAAAGAATTAACTAATGAAAAACCAATGTCCTTAATATATTGGGAAGACTCGAATGGTAAACACTCATATTATACAAACGATTTGATATTGGATTTAGAAAATACAAAATAAACTAATTCTCCAACCGCTGTTGGAGAATTTACAAAAGACAATATGGAATTACAACACACGCAAAATTATAAAGAATTTTTCAGCGATATTATTTCAACGATTGAAAAAGCAAGGTATGATGCTTTTAAATCTGTAAATTACAATCAGATAAAACAGAATTTCACAATCGGACAGACTATTGTTGAACGTCAAAAAAAATTTGGTTGGGGAAAATCTATTGTTGAAAGATTATCAAAAGACATAAACAAAATAATTTCAGGTAAAAAAGGATATTCTGCTCAAAATTTGTGGAATATGCGACAATTTTATTTAGAATATAAAGATAATAAAAAACTATTTGAATTAAGTTTGTTAGTGCCTTGGAGCCATAATATTTTGATTATTCAGAAGATAAAAGACTTAGAAAAAAGAGAGTATTATTTAAAAGCAACTAATGAAATGGCTTGGAGCAGGGCAGTTTTATTAAACCAAATAAAAGCAAATGCTTTTGAGTATCAAAAACAATTACCCAAACAGAGTAATTATAAAAAAGCATTACCCGAACATTTATCGGAACAAGCCAACGAAGCATTAAAAAGCGGATATAATCTTGATTTTCTTGGAGTAACAGACCCCATAAAAGAAAGAGAATTAGAAAATTTATTAGTCGCACAAATAAAAGATTTATTACTTGAACTTGGTTATGGTTTTTGCTTTATCGGTAATCAATATAAACTGACAATTGGAGAAAAAGAGTATTTTGTAGATTTGCTGTTTTATCACAGAATACTAAAATGTCTTGTAGTTGTAGAATTAAAAACGGTGGAATTTGACCCGATTTTTGCGGGTAAAATGGATATTTATTTATCACTTGTTGATAAGCAATTAAAACAAGAAGATGATAATCCTTCAATAGGTATAATTCTTTGTCCGACAACAAATAAAGATGAAGTTGAATTTGCTTTAAATATTTTTCACAAACCAATTGGAGTTGCAGAATACAGATTAACAAAAGAGTTACCTGAAAAATTAAAAGGTAAGTTACCAACAGCAAAAGAATTAAGCGAAAAAGTTTTTAAAATAGATGACAAAAAGAAACTCTAACATTTTGTTGGACAGCAGTTGTTTTTTTACTTATTTTCACTTTGCTACGCTCGTAAAAATAAGTAAAAAAACAACCGCCGCCAACAAGTTACCGTTTTGGAAGATAAAGAAACAATACACAATGCTTTTTTTGACAGGTCATTTAAAAAATAAATAATTATGGATATAAAATATTTTAAAGATACAGATACATTATATATTGTGTTTAATAAAAATAAGGTGTTTGATACCATTGATGTTTCAAAAAATGTTTTGGCAGATTTAGATGCAAAAGGAAGAATTGTAAGTTTGACAATTGAACATTCCAAAGAGCAAACAAATATTTCAAATTTCTCTGTAGATATAAATCCGGAAATATCGAAAAAAGTACTTGAATTTGCATAAAATTTAAGTTATGCTGTAAATTATTATTAATTTTGCGAAAAATAATTGTATTGCTTACATTTGTAAGATAATTAAAAAACAATATGATATAGAAAATAGATAAAATATTAAAATAAAAAGCGTTTAGCTTATTGTTTTGGGACTGAAATCTGGAAAATTTCTTATACCTGCAAGACAAATAAGAAAGACGTTCACGCCAAACGGCGTGGACTGTTCTTATTTGTAGGTATAGGTATTCCAGAACCTCAGTTCCAGATAAGAGTTATACAGTTCCACGCTTTTTTTATGGCTAATTTTTAACGTTTTTTTGGAACATGGAAAGCAAATTAAAAATATTTATTATGAATTTAAAAAGTTTTTTTAGTTGTTCTAATGATTGCATTTACTGTATTTGCAATTAATTTTACAAGTTGTAAGAAAGACGATGTGTATGAACCTGAACCGGAACCTGAGGTTACTGTTGGCTGGTTATTGTTGTCGAATAAGTCTTCTAATACAATACAAAAAATTACAATTGATGGTTCTAATTATGGAACAATTTACCCCGGCAAGGAGGAAATATATGAATTGTATCCCGGTAAGTATGAAGTAAAGATAGAAGGGGTTAATAGAGAGGGTGGCTGTAGTCCTTTTTTTGTAACAATTATTGCTGGAGCAACACAGGCTTATAGTTGTTCCGGTTGATAAGTTTTTATAAAAAAAGCAAATAATATCAAATATTATTTGCTTTTTTATATTTTTGTAAAAAATTGCATGAAATTTGCGTTACATTGTGATTTGTTCATTGTAAATTGTAAAAAATCATGTCAAACAGAGAACATTTTAAAGAACTTCTCACATTTTCAAAACAAGAAAAAAACGGAATAATAGTACTTGTTTTTATTATTGTATCTTTGTCGATTGCCAATGAATTAATAACTCGCCAAAAGCCTGAAACTGCTGATTTTTCTAAATTTGAAGCAGAAATTGCCGAATTTGAAGCATCACTTGTCCCTAAGGAAGAAAAAGAATATTTGAGCAAATTGGATAAATTCATAATTGCACGCTACGACTCGCTCGAACTTTTTAAATTTAATCCAAATACAACCACAAAAAACGAGTGGTTGCAACTTGGTCTGACCGAAAAGCAAATAAAAACCGTTCTGAATTACACTTCCAAAGGCGGAAAATTTTACGATAGAGAAGATTTCAGGAAAATTTACGGAATAAGAACCCGACAGTTTGAAATTCTCCAACCTTATATCGACTTGCCCGAAAATTCCGGTTATCAAAGAAAATCGAAATATAATAATCGAAATTATAAAGAAAATTACAGGGATTATTACAAAGAAAAATACAATAATGAAAATAAAAAAGATACCCTTTTTATTTTCGACCCTAATATTTGTGAAAAATCGGAATTGCTTGCACTTGGCTTTAACGGAAAGGAAACCGCCATTATATTGAAATATCGAAATAAAGGAGGAGTTTTTTATAAACCTTCCGACCTCAAAAAAATATATGCCCTAAGAATTTCACAATACGAAAGAGTCAAAAATTATATAAAAATAGGAAGTAAAACCAAAACTGAATTTGAAGAATATCCCGAAATAAATCAAGAATATGAAAATAAACCGGTTAAAAATATTAAAGTAGATATTAACGCACTTTCCGAACAAGAATTTATTGAACTCGGAGGTTTCTGGAAATATAATGCAAGAAGAATAATTTTGCAAAGAGAGAAACTCGGAGCATACATAAACAAAGAACAACTTCTCGATATTCCTGATATGAATAAAGAGATTTTCGATAAAATAAAATATCAAATAACGGTCAGTAAAATTGTTTTTCACAAAATAAATATTAACTTAGCCGATAAAAAAGAGCTTATACGAAATCCGTACCTCGGACAATACAATGTTTATAAAATAATAAGGTACAGAGCTAAAAACGGAAAATTTGAAAAACTTGATGAATTAGTAAGCAAAAAAGTATTACCGCAAGAAGTTTATGAAAAAGTAAAAAGTTATCTAACAATATAAGAGTTAATAATATGAATTTTGATTTATCCGAAGAACACAAATTAATAAGACAAACGGTAAGAGACTTTGCCGAAAGAGAAGTAAAACCCGTAGCACAAGAATTAGACGAAAAAGGAGAGTTTTCAGTTGAACTGACTAAGAAAATGGGAGAGTTGGGACTGTTTGGAATGTACCTTCCCGAACAATACGGAGGACAAGCAACCGATACTTTGTCGTATATAATAGCCGTGGAAGAATTAGCACGAATTGACAGTTCGCAAGCCGCCACACTTGCCGCACATAATTCACTCGGAATAGGACCTTTATATTATTTTGGAACAAAAAAACAAAAAGAAAAATACTTGCCGAATCTTTGTACAGGTGAAGCACTTTGGGCTTTCGGACTTACCGAACCGGATGCCGGTTCGGATTCAAGAGGAACAAAAACAACTGCCGAATTAACAGACGGAAATTGGAAAATAAACGGCTCGAAAATATTTATAACAAACGGAGCATCAGCCCTTGCAACCGGAGCAACCGTACAAACCGTAACAAAAAGTCCGACAGGAAACAAGCAATTTACCACAATTATTGTCGATGAAGGCACAAAAGGATACACAACACGCCCTATGCACGGAAAAATGATGTGGAGAGCATCTGATACAGCCGAACTTTATTTCGATGATTGTATCGTCCCTGAAGAAAATATGCTTGGCAGAAGAGGTCAAGGCTCAAAAATAATGTTAAGCACTTTGGACAACGGCAGACTTTCAATAGGAGCAATGGGACTGGGATTGGCACAAGGAGCATTGGAATTGGCAGTTGCATATTCAAAAGAAAGAAAACAATTCGGAAGAGCAATTTCATCATTTCAAGCAATATCCTTTCGTATCGCAGACATGGCAATGAAAGTAGAATTAGGGCGAAATCTTCTGTATAAAGCCTGCTGGCTTAAAGACAACAAAAAACCTTTCGGAAAAGAAGCCGCAATGTCAAAACTTTACTGCTCCGAAATTGCAAAAGAAGTCGCCGATGATGCAGTGCAAATTTTCGGAGGATACGGATTAATGAAAGATTATCCCATCGAAAGGTTTTACAGAGACCAAAGATTATTACAAATCGGTGAAGGAACTTCTGAAATTCAAAGACTTGTAATAGCAAGAGAAATTCTTAAATAATTTTTTTGGTATTTATATACATATTAGTAATTTTGCACCGCTGAAGTAGTTTGTAATGTATCGACAAATTAACATTTAAGTTTAAGATATTGGTTTATAGCTATTTAAGTGTAATGAATAATAATAACAGGGCTTATACCCTTAACAATTAAAATTATAAATAATGATAATAGTACCTGTAAAAGAAGGCGAAAATATAGAAAGAGCTTTAAAAAGATTTAAAAGAAAATTTGAGAAAACAGGAGTTGTTAAAGAAATTAGAAGACGACAAGCCTATAAAAAACCGTCTGTTGTTAATCGTGAAACGATGATAAAAGCCGTTTATAAACAACACTTACAACAAGAAGAGTTAGACTCATAGTTTTGTTGGAAATTAATAAAATAGGTCGAAGACTTTATATCAAGATATAAAAAATGTATTTAGAGAGGTTTATTAAATATTTATCTTTAAATAAAAATTACTCTCCTAATACAATTTTGTCGTACAAATCAGATATTAAGCAGTTTTTGTTATTTTGTATATTGGAAGGTTTTATCGAAAAATCGGACGATATAATATTTAATTCTAAACATATAAGATATTGGATTGTGTCTTTATCGGAGAAAAATATAGGCTCTAAGTCCATTAAAAGAAAAATAAGTTCGTTAAAATCTTACAATAAATATCTTGTAAAACAAGGAGTTAAAGAATACGATACCCTTGCAAAACTTGTGATACCCAAGACAGGTAAAAAATTACCTGAATTTATAAGTAAAGACAAAATGGATAACTTATCCGGTTTTGAATTTATTTCAGACGACGACGACAGGTTTTATATGGAGGTCTTAGTTGTGGAATTGTTTTATTGTACAGGCATCAGAAGAGCAGAGCTGATAGAATTGAAAGTTACGGATTTCGATAAGATTAAAAATAATATTAAAGTATTAGGTAAGGGTAACAAAGAAAGATTAATTCCGATTCCGGGTTCTTTGACAAAAAATATAGAAAAATATTTGGAAATAAGGAAATTAGAGTCCCCTTATATAATAACAACAATAAAAGGAGAAAAAGCATATCCGAAACTTATTCACAGGATTGTATCAAAGCATCTTGCAGTCGTAACAACGCAAAAGAAAAAAAGTCCTCATGTAATAAGGCATACTTATGCAACAAATATGTTGAACAACGGAGCAGATATTAATTCGATTAAAGAATTGCTCGGGCATTCTAATTTATCTGCAACACAGATATACACGCATACTTCTTTTGAGAAAATTAATTTGATATATAAACAAGCTCACCCAAGAGCAAAAAAATAAAAAAATGAATATAAAAATTAATACTGTACATTTTGATGCGGATAAAAATTTATTGGAATTTGTAGAAGGCAGATTAGAAAAACTTGAAAAATATGACAATAAAATTGTATTGGCGGAAGTTTTTTTAAAATTTGATAAAGGACAGTCAAAAAAAGATAACAAAATTGTAAAAATTAAACTTGACATACCCGGTACTGAATTATTTGCAGAGAAAGAGTCTAAATCTTTTGAAGAATCTACTGATTTAGTGA
>JAOZMN010000538.1 GCA_029934265.1 Bacteroidales bacterium | reverse complement strand
TGATTTTTTTATAAATCATAAACTTTGTATTGATTTTAAAAAAGGTACTATATCATTAGAATAAAAAAAAAGCTATTACCTAAATAAACGCCCTGTGAAACTTTATTGTTTTACAGGGCGTTTTTTGCGTTTACAAGTTCCGTTAAGCTCCGTAAACCTCTATTAAACTCTATTAAGCTCCGTAAACTCCGTTAAGCTCCGGTGCTGTTTTTTACTTGTTTTATGTTTGCATTAAAATTTATTCATAAACTTAATATTAATTACAATGAATGCAATAAGCGAAAAAACCATACTTTGGATAATTCTCGGCATTGTTGGAGCTTTATTTTTAACTAACTTATTTATGGTTAAAAAAAGCAAAGACAATGAAGAAAATGAGAATATAATTAGTTTCAGTTTACCAAGAATAGCTAAAAAAAAAGCAGACGACGGGGACGAAGCAAAAAAGTAGAAAATTAAAATAAAATTAGTAATCATTCATAATCAAAATAAGTAAATCATGGAAAAAAATCCATTAGCAATACAAAACAGCGGAGTTGTTGAATTTGCAAACAGAAACGGAATCACGGTTGAAGATGCTTTAAAAGCATACAATGAATATACATCAAGCAATTTCGGGACATTGTTACCCAAAGAAGAATTTGTTGATGATATGTTGGACTTTGCCGGCATATCATCTATAAGAGACGTACGGGCATCTCAAAAACGTTGGGCGTTTTCAATAGAAAATGACACCGATAACGATTTAGTACTCGGAATACTTCCGGGCAGTTATGACGTTTCACGTTTCGCTTTACCCGATGCGTCAGCTCCAAATCCTGTTAAAATGATAGGTGGTGGAACAATCGACATGGGAAGTACAGACATTGTGAAATTCAAAGACGACCCGGGCGAACTCGCATCAAAATACAATATTGATATAATATTGGATAACGGTCTGAACGGCGTTATTTATAAAGATGCAACCGGAGAGGTAAAAGTCGGACATAACAGAATGTCGCCGCGTGCTTTTATTGATTATCTGAAATCAGGTGCCGCTATTGAAATTTTTGAAACTCAAATATCAAGTTCAAACGAACAATATTACGACCAAAATTTCAAACACATCATCACAACTCCGATGCAACCGGAAGAGGTTGAAGAAATTGCATTTTCTGATTACATCAGACCGGAAAATAACAACACAAAAAAAATAATTGTACCTTATCATTTTGCATTATCGGCAAGAAGTATTCTTACAACTTTACTTCCGGCAAAAACAAAAGTAACTTATACTTTCAAAGCCGGATTCGAGGCACATATGCAAAACAAAGTACGGACAATTATTGAAACACTTCCTGTAATGCGTTAGAAATGACAAATATAAATAAACTTATAATTGTGCCGGAATTAGACGTTCCGACCCCTGCAAGGGTTCACCGTCCTTCCGGCACTGTTTATATAAATAGTTCTATTTTCGACAAATATTCAGCCGGAGAGCAAAAAATAATACTTGAGCACGAACTCGGTCATTATGTTTTGCAAACTACCAGCGAAGAAAAAGCCGATTTGTATGCACTTCAAAAAACAGCCGGCACATTTGATAAAAGTATTCGCACATTTGTAGATACTTTCGTTAAAACATTAGACTTGTCAATACCGCAAAATAGAAATAGAATACACTCCGCAATAATACACGGTGCAATAGTGGATTATAAAAAATTCGGAAACAAAAAAAGTTTAAATATCCTGCAAAATATTTACGGCATGAATAAAAGACAAATTGATACATATATACCGGAAGAATCAGACGTACCGGCAACCGATATAAATTCATTTACCGGCGATACCGACATTATGGACTGGTTACAACGTCAAAAACGTTTGTTTTTTGCAAATAAAAACATTACTGAAGATGAATTTGATAATCTTACTGAAGATGAACGTTTGCTTATTATTATTGAATTTTCCGAAAT
>JAOZMN010000537.1 GCA_029934265.1 Bacteroidales bacterium | reverse complement strand
CTATCATTATTGCCAAAAAATTTTCGTATTGCTCATAACTTATAGATTCCATTGTAACCTTAATAACAGTGGAATCATTAGTTATTTTGTCGCCTTTTAACCGGAAAATAGGAACACCTGAAATATTGTTTCCGTTTACAAAAACATCGTCTGTAAAATTCTTTTCGTGAAGAGTATCCGTTTCCAATTTGCCGTCAATATAATAATTCCACAGATAAAAATCGCCAAGCGTACTCGGTTCTTTTGCAAAAAGTAAAATATTGTAAGTCGCAACCATTTTTTTTGTAAGATGATTAAAAACAGTGTCCGACTCATAAGTAACGGAATCCATATCGACAACTTGTTTCATTTTGCAACTCGACGTATAAACACTGTTATTTGATAATTTTATATCAAGCGTGTAAGTTGTCCCCGGCGTTCCGGCTACACTGTCCGGAGTTTCGTATATTCCGTCATTATTTTCATCTATATAAATAAAATTATCCTCTCCATTGCTTACAGTAACCGTTGCTCCAAGTTCCGGCGGTGGTAATTCGCTTACAAAATAACTTGTAGAACGTGTAAGCGAAATTTTATGAATTTTCAGCTCATCGGTAATTCCGCCATCGACTACAAGTCGATTATTTTCTCCGGAATTAAGCTCAAAATCAATTTCTTCCGTACAGGAATTTAATGTAAATGTAAATCCTGAAATCAATATCAATAAAATATTAAAATTTATTTTTTTTAAGAAATTCATAGTTTAAAAGTTTTGAAATTTAACTTTGTCAAAGTTGAGTCCGGTCTAAAAAGTATATTTCTTCGCAAGCAGACCCTTAGGGTTTTAAGTAAGATGCTGTAAATTACATATTTAGATTTATTAAATTTTGTTAAATCAAACCCTAAGGGTCTTTTTAAACCTAACTCAAAGTTTACTTATTATAAAAATTTAAAATTATAAGTTACAGACGGAAAAAATGGAAATAAATACATTTTTTCGGCATAAGTTACACCGGGATTGTCTTCTCTTTGTTTGAAATTTATGCTGTATGCGTTGTGTCTGTTGTATAGATTATATGCCGATATATTTATACTGCTTGTATATTTTTTTGCTTCACCGGATTTTTTCTTATCCTTGAAATCATAAGTTACCGACAAATCCATTCTGTGATAATCCGGCAATCTTATTCCGTTTCTTTCTGTATATACAGGGCTGTCCTCTCCTTGAAATTTGTATTTTCCGGAAGGCATAGTTCGTGGTGAACCGGTAGAATAAACCCAGTTAGCCGAAACGTTCAACCTGTCTGTAATATCATATCCGAGAATAACAGCAATGTCGTGCGGACGGTCATAAGGTGCTCTATATTCTTTCCCTCCGTTAATTTCGGCAACTTTACGCATCGTTTTTGAATATGTATAACTAATCCAGCCTGTAAATTTACCTTCATTTTTCTTTATCAGAAATTCAGCACCGTAAGAATAAGCTGTTCCGGCTCTTACTTCTGCCTCCATAATTTGATTAAGAAAAAGTTGTGCATGGTCTCTAAAATCAATTACATTATCCATTTTTTTATAATAAACTTCAACAGAAGTTTCTATACGGTTTTTGAATAAATTTTTGAAATACCCGATTGAAGCTTGGTCGGCACGTTGCGGAGCAATATTTGCACTGCTTGTAAACCAAAAATCGTAAGGCGTAGGGGCTGAAGTATTTGTTGCTAATTGCAAATATTGCTTTGTTCGATTATAACTTGCTTTTATAGAACTTGTTGCATCAAGTTTATATCTTAAATTAATTCTTGGTTCGAGTGCCGGAAAAGTATTTATAACACCTCCGGTATAATTTAATGTGTCCGTTACTACATAATTTAAAGGGTCGCTTTTGTCAAATTCATAAAAAGTACTTTTTCCGATATTTTGATACATAGAAAATCGTAATCCGGCTTTAAACATTAATTTATCCGAAATTTTATATTCAT
>JAOZMN010000536.1 GCA_029934265.1 Bacteroidales bacterium | reverse complement strand
ATCTTGATTTATTGGATAAAAATAATCTAAAAAAAGACGGGATAATTAAAAATAAAACTCGTCAAACTACCGTAAAAACAAGAATTATAGGTAGAGGTCAGCAAATTTTAAGAGTTGATGAAGAGAGTATTGAACCTTTAAATCGGGAAACAGAAAATATATTTATTGATTTACTGCATGAAATTATACTACAAGAAAATATTGTCGCTATAATTACGGAAGATTACGATAAAGGTGTAATTACTTCTAAAATAATTAATTACATAGCGAAAATTTCAAAAAACAAAATAATAACGCTTATTGACCCTAAAAAACGAAACTTTACGGATTTTAAGAATTTCACTCTTTTTAAACCAAATTTAAAAGAATTTACGGAGGGTTTAAATATTAATATTCTAAAAGATAACTATACGGAATTATTCAAAACGTCTAAAAAATACTTGGAAGAAAGCGGGAACAAAAATATAATGATAACTTTATCGGAAAACGGTATTTTTATTGCTGATAAAAATAATTGGTATCACGAACCGGCTCACATACGAGATATTATTGATGTTTCAGGTGCCGGTGATACTGTTATTTCCGTTACTACAATGTGTTTGCTTGCCGGGTTAAATAATAAAGATATAATTTCTATTGTTAATATTGCCGGAGGGTTGGTTTGTGAAAAATCGGGAGTAGTACCGATTGATGCAAAAAAACTTAAATCGGAATTACAAAAAAATAATTTATCGGTAATTCGCCCCTGAGGGCTTGAGGTAAAGAGCTGTAAATAAGACGTTTAGTTTTTTCACATTTGCACAACAATCATATTATCAATATATTACAAATAGGGTTTTACCCCATTAGATAGGTCGAAGACCTTATTCCAATAAGTCCTTATCAAAATGAATCGGCAATAACGATTTTGCATTTTCAATAACATAAATTTGTTTTTTTCCGACAAGAAATATTTTCATGGGAGTTTTGAAACGAATTTCGGTTTCAAGCATTACCTGTCGGCATGCACCACAGGGAGGAGCAGGAGTTTCCAAAAAATCATTTTTTGTAAAAACGGTTACGGCAAGAGCTTCAACAGCAACATCGGGATATAAAGAATTAGCATAAAAAAGAGCTACCCTTTCGGCACAAAGTCCGGAAGGATAGGCTGCATTTTCTTGATTGTTTCCGGAAATTATTTCACCGTTTTTCAATAATACAGAAGCTCCTACAAAGAATTGAGAATAAGGAGCATAAGCTCTTTTGACAGCTTCTTTCGCTTTACCGATAAGTGCAATTTCGGCTTTGGTAAAATTTTCCGAATTTTCGTATATTAATATTTCGGTTGTAAGAATTTTTTTTTTCAAATTTTTCAAATTTTAAAATTAAGTCCACTCCGAAAAATAATTAGTCGCACTGCGAGTCTTTTAACAAACAGATAATCAGTATGCAATTATTCTGATTTTTAATAAATACTCGCAATGCGACTTTTCGGAATGTAATACGCCCCTATATAATTTATTTTGCAGGTATATTTTCAAGAACTTCTACAAGAAAATCCCAGAATTTTTGTACTGTTTCGATATTTGTTTTTTCGTCCGGAGAGTGTGGGAAATTAATTGTAGGTCCGAAAGAAAGCATATCCCAATTAGGATAAACACTACCGAGTAAGCCACATTCCAAGCCTGCATGAATTAATTTTACTTCCGGAATTTTACCGAATTTTTGATTGTAAATTTCTTTTGCAGTTGTAAGTATCGGCGAATCGAAATTCGGTTGCCAGCCCGGATATGCACCGTCGTGTTTTACTTTTGCTCCGGCAAGTTTCCAAACACTTTCTATTTTTAAAGTAAGGCTTTCTTTTGCTGTTTCGACAAAACTTCTCGTAAGATTACAAACTTCAATTTTACCCTTCTTCACTTTAACAATTGCCAAGTTTGTGGAAGTTTCAGGAATTTCAGGCATAGAATCGGAAAAAC
>JAOZMN010000142.1 GCA_029934265.1 Bacteroidales bacterium | reverse complement strand
GTTCCGGGTTTGCCGTTAAACTGTCCTCTTGCCATATATGTCGTCATTCCGAAAGCAAGTTCTGCCACTGCATTTGAGTTTTGACCGGGAGTGTTCATTGCCACAACATCGTTTTTAGTGGCGGCTTTCAAGTCGATATTATCATATCCGGCTCCGGCTCTTACTATTACTTTCAGTTTTTTTGCGGCTGCCATTACTTCTGAAGTTGCTTTATCGCTTCTTATTATTAATGCGTCTGCATCTTTTACGGCTTCAATAAGCTCTTCTTGAGCAGAATATTTTTCAAATAATGCAAGTTCATACCCTGCATATTCTGCAATTTCTTTGATTTTGTTCACTGCCGCAGGGGCAAAAGGTTTTTGTGTTGCAATAAGTATTTTTTTCATTTCAAATAAATTTAGTTGTAATTTAAAAGTCAAATGTATAAATACAGACCTCCGTCTGTTTTAATATTTTTACTCGTTATATATTTTATATATAAATACTTATACCTGCATTTCAATAATTGGACATTCTAAATACAAGCAAACTATAAATTTTGAGTTCAGTCTAAAAAGTATATTTTTTCATAATCAGACCCTTAGGGTTTTAATTAAAAGACTGTAAATCAATTATTTAGATTCATTAAATTTTGTTAAATCAAACCCTAAGGGTCTTTTTATACCGAACTCAATTTTATATTTTAAAAGATGTTTAATCTAAATTGTAAGGTCTATTACAAAAGTATTTTCACATTTATATTTTCTTAATTATTTAATATAAAACACTTTAATTGTAAAGCGTAAGTAATGTCAAATAATTCAGAGACCTAATTTGTAATAACCTGAAAATAAGCACTTAAAACATTATTGTCAGTATAGTTTGAAAAATTTATACAAAAATACATTATTTTTATTTTTAAACCAACTTACTTCTATATTTGATAAGTATTTTTGCAAAATCACTCATTTAGACTAATTTTGTTTGTTTGTAAATAAAATTTTATTTTATCATGATAAATATAAAAAAATACATACTTATTTTTGTATTATCCGGCTTGTATATAAGTAGTTATTCGCAGTTCTACAATGGACATCGAATGACTTTCGGAAAAAGTAGAGTTCAATATAATAATTTTATTTGGAAGTTTTACAGGTATGATGATTTTGATACGTATTTTTATCAAGGCGGAAAAAATCTGTCAAATACTGTTGCTTCGATAGCCGGAAAACAAATTTCAGAACTTGAAAATTATTTCGGATATACTTTAAAAGGACGTATTATTTTCTTGTGTTACAATAAATTAACAGATTTCAGACAAAGCAACATCGGTTATGATGCCGGAGACGAACAAAGTAATATTGGTGGAGTTACAAGAATTTCGGGGAATAAAATTTTTGTGTACTCGGAGGGTGATATTCGCAAATTAGAAAAACAAATTAGAAAGGGTGTTGCACAAATAATTGTAAATGAATTAATATACGGTGGAAATTTCAGACAGAAATTGACAAATTCGACACTTATAAATCTTCCGGAATGGTATGTCAGCGGATTGATAAGCTATGTTACGGAAAATTGGAGTGTTGAAATTGAAAATAAAGTAAAAGACGGTTTTGCAACAGGAGAGTACGATAATGTTAATCATCTTATCGGACAAGATGCTACGCTTGCCGGACATTCAATATGGAATTATATAGCCGAAACTTACGGAAAAGATGTTATTCCGAATATATTGTATCTGACTCGAATGAATAAAAATCCGGATAGTGGTTTTATGTATATTATCGGTAGCGGTATCAAGCAAATAGCTCCGGTATGGAAATATTATTATACCGAAAAATTTGAGACAGGCAACAGTTCTACAAATGAAGTTCCGACCGGAAAAATGAAAATAAAATATAAAAATGAAATATTTTACAGTCAAATTAAATACAACAAAAAAGGCAATAAAATTGCTTATGTTACGAATAAAAAAGGTAAAATAAAAATTTTAATATTCAATACTGAAACGGAAAAAAGTACGGTAATATATAAAACAGGACATAAAATTGACCGCATAAATGATTATTCCTATCCGTTGGCAGAGTGGCATCCGTCCGGAAAAAGTCTGACTTTTATTCTCGAACTCGGGGGTAAAATAAAACTTTTTACTTACGTTTTGGCAAGCAAAGAATTAAAGGAAAGAAATCTTCAATATTTCGATAAAATATTATCATATTGTTATTCAAAAGACGGCTATACGATGTTAATTTCTGCTGTAAAGAATGGAAATACAGACATTTATCTTTTAAATCTTGCTTCGGGAACAAATATTAATTTGACAAATGATAATGCAGATGATTTTTATCCGCATTTTACTGAAGACGAAAAAAAAATAGTTTTTTCGTCTAATAGAAAAACAGACACACTTTATTATAATACAAAAAAAACGGAAGTAAATCAAACACATAATTTATTTATGTATGATTTACATAAAAAGAAAAAAATATTGAGAAATCTGACAAATAGAAATTATACAAATCAGACTCGAATACTATCGACAGGAAAAAATAAATTTCTGTATCTTACAGACCAAAATGGAATTGTAAACAGAAATTTATTGGAATACGACAGCACAATAGCATTTATTGACACAAGCATTCATTATAGATATTTCAGTAAAGAAACAATTAAAACAAACTATAACAGAAGTATATACGAATATGGTTACAATCCAACGAACAATACGGTTTCGGACGTAATTTTCAATAAAAACAGATTCGGTATTTACAATTCCGAATTAAATTCGGGAACGGAAATAAAACCTAAAGAAATATTTAATACTGAATTTATTAATAAAATAAAGATAAAGCGATATATAAATGACAGTCTGAAAATTCAAAAAATTAAGGAAGAAAGAGAGTTTCAACAAAAAATAGACAGCCTTAGGCAAAATCCACCGGCAAATATTATTCACCCTGATTCAGTAAAACACGATATTAATAATTATGTTTTTGAGCAAGAAAGTCCGCTTCTTTATTATGATATTTATCCGATAGACAGTTTAAAACAAGATTCAGTAAAATTTCAACAAAGAAATTATCTCACTAATTTTTACACCGATTATTTGATGCAACAAGTTGATTTCGGGTTTCTTAACAGTTCATATCAGGCTTTTACAGGAGATGCTTTTTATTTTAATCCGGGGTTGAATATTTTTATGAAACTTGGTGTTTATGACCTGTTTGAAGATTACAGAGTTACCGGAGGTGTGCGAATAGGCGGAAATTCAGATAGTTACGAATTTTTATTCAGTGTAGAAGACCTTAAGAACAGAATTGATAAACAATATATTTATCACCGGCAAACATTTGTAAATGAATTTACAGATAATTTGGGCTATCCTGTTTATGGAAAGATATTTACAAACGAACTTATATATATATTGAAATATCCTTTCAGCGAAGTTACATCTTTTAAATTCACTTCGAGCTTGCGACACGATAAATCGGAAATTCTTTCGCTTGATTATCCTACTCTTCTTGCCGGAAAGACATATCAATTTTTTGCCGGTTTGAAATCGGAATTTATTTTCGATAATACATACAGCAGAGGAATAAATTTGTATGAAGGTCTGCGTTTCAAGCTGTTCGGAGAATTTTATCAGGAAATAGACCAAAAATATACAAATCTTTTTGTTCTTGGCGGCGATTTCAGATATTATTATAAAATTCATCGAAATTTGATATTTGCAAGTCGTTTTGCCGGTAGCAGTTCGTTCGGAAAAAGTAAACTTATTTATTATCTCGGAGGCGTTGATAATTGGTTTAAATTTTCGCCGGAAAAATTAATGTTTGACAAATCCGTAAAGATTAACAATAAAGAAGATTATGTTTATCAGGCTGTTGCAACAAATATGAGAGGTTTTGTACAAAATGTAAGAAACGGTACTAATTTTTTTGTCATCAATGCCGAACTTCGATTTCCTGTTATCAGATATTTTGCAAACCGACCTCTTAATTCCGATTTTTTGAATAATTTTCAGATAGTAGGCTTTACGGATTTAGGCTCGGCTTGGTCGGGATTAACTCCATATTCTTCAAAAAATGCTTATACCACCGAAACCGTAAAAGAAGGACCTGTTACGGTGGTGATAGATAAAAACAGAGCACCGATAGTTATCGGCTACGGTTTAGGACTGAGAAGCAGACTTTTTGGATATTTTTTCCGTTTGGATTGGGCTTACGGAATTGAAAGAGATGTAATTTTACCTCGCATTTTTTATTTTTCTTTAAATTTGGATTTTTAATGTTCTATTTTAATAGTATGGTGTCATAATTAACTGATATTTCACAACTTACAATTTGAGGAATGACGTTTTATAATATTTTTACAATGATAGTGTAAAGTAATTTGTTGTTAATTATCTTCTATATTTTTGTTTTATAAAATAAAAATTCATCTTTAATATTAAACAAATATTCCAAAATTTATATTTAAATTTATATTTTAGATTTCTGTATAAATAATTAATTTTAAAGATGTTATATTTGTAAAGGAACTTTTAACATTTAAAAAAAGAACTTTTTTTAAATGTTAAACTTGATATAAACATATACATATATTAAATTTGTAGTGAAATATTAAGTAAGTTTAATAATTAATTATACTAAAAATGAATATGAAAAATTTAATTGCAACAACTCTGTTATTACTGTTGTTTTCATTGGTATCAATCGGGCAAATTGACCTGCGAAATCCAAAAATTACGGCAGTAAAGAAATCACAAGTAAAAACTAAAATCATTCCGATACAAGAGGCTTCAAGTATGTATGCCCCGAAAACAGGGAATGATTTTTCGATATTGATACCCCCGGGAGAAGCACTTATTTTTAAGTACAATAATACCACTTCAGAACTGGAACAATATTTACTACCCTCTTATCAATATTTGACAAATGTTTCAAAGCAAGCAATAGCAAAGGCTCCGGCTTGGGTACGCAACGATTTGAGACTTGCACTAATGCAACTTTCAGACGATAAGCAAAGTAAATGGGCAAATGCAATAATTAATGCAAAAGACCCGTATATTGACGAAATTGCATTTTGTATTTCTGCATTTTCAACTGAATATTTGAATTCTTCTTACGCATATACCGAAATGCTTGATATTAATGCAGAGTATATTTACAAGTACGATAAACTTTTTAAATATGTAGAAGTTAAAGATTACGGAACTTCCGCCGATGACGATTATTATACGACAACTTCTTACAAAATGGTTAAGTCTTCCGGAGATACCGTAACGGTTGAAATCCCGAAAGAAGTTTATTATTGGTACGTTGTAAATCCGCAAATAACTGATGAAATTCCCGGATTTATAGATAACAGCAAGCACGAACTTTCACCGACAGATGTATTGGCAACTCCGGAAAACGGTAAATTCTGGCGTTCTTATCTTTTTGAACATAATGACAGCAAAATTCCTAATACCGATTTTGGTTCATATACTTCTTCGGTAGATGAAAGTGCTAAAATTACAGCAGTTGTAAACGGTATATCGGAAACGGAATACAAAGGACTGGCTCAGAATGTATTAGATTCATTACAAAATATATCTGTTTACTGGGACAGTAAAGTACTTGGAGCGACATCACCTTATATGCTTGAATCTTATGGTGTTAATAATACGATTGCTTTATTGAACAGATATACATGGAGTTGTATGCGTTTTTGGTCAGCAAGTGCGGTAGAACGTCCTCATCAACCTGTACGAATTTTAAAATGGGGAATGGGACGTTGCGGAGAACACGCCGATTTGACAACAGCACTCGGCAGAACTGCTTTAATACCGGTTGCTAATGTTGAAGGCTTGTCTTCCGACCATACATGGAACGCTTTTTATGACCCTTTGACAAATTCTAAAAGTTTTGAATATAATAAAGATAACTGGAAAGTGTGGGAAACTACCGTAACAGGTTTTGTCAATTCGTATAGAAATAATGATGGAGACGGCGACCGTTGGGCATCGGTAAATTTAATGAGAAGTGATGGAGTAACGTACCCTATTATTGAACAGTATTCTAACCAATACGGAACTTTAACCATAAAAGTAAAAGACAGCAAAGGCAATCCGATAGATGGTGCACATGTAGTACTTGCCGCACAGCAAGCACCGGGCGTAGGAGAAAATTTGCTTTTTGATAATTCCGGAACAACAGACCGAAACGGACAGGCAATTTTTATTGTCGGCGATCAACGAATTTATTATGCTAAAGTTTTTTCACACGGACAATCTGTTCCTTCGGAAGACGGAAAGGTTGAGATGGTAAGTGATGGCGAAGCTGTTGAAAACGGAATAAACTATGGAAGTACTTTTACTTTTGATGATTTGACTCTGAATACTTTTAATAAAACTTTGGTTGATACCGTTTATAAAACTTTATCTGAAAACAAATTAGCGTTAGATATATATTCAAACAACGAAGTTGCGGTCGGCAGTGCAATTTACAATGACCTTAGTTCCGTATCGTGGTTCGGAACACAATACCGTGATTATAAAGCTACAAAACCGGAATTTACTGTTTTTCAATGCGATGATACCGGTGCCGCAAAATATAATGCCGGACAAGATTTTTCTGAATTAAACGAATCGACTCAATCATCTTTAAATAAAGAGTTTGACTTACCTGATAATGATATTTTTTATGTTATAAGAAATAATAATCAAGTTAATTTTTAGAATTGCAAGGAAGTATAAATATCAAAGATGCTTCGGGAACGGTACTTTATAATCTTATTCCCGATGTGGAAACCGGAACTGAATTTGAATCTTTTGTAGGAACAAATACTATTAATAATGAAAAAGTATTTATTTATCCTAATCCTACATCGGATTTTGTGTCGATAAAAACAGATAACATACAAAAAATAAATGTTTATAATTCTCTTGGGCAATTAGTTATTGAAAGGCAAGTAAATCAAGACTTTACACAAATAGATTTTACAAAATTAAACAAAGGAGTTTATTTTATAAGTATAATTAAAGATAATTCTGTAATAAATAAAAAAGTTATATATAAAGATTAAATATCGGAAAAATACAAGTGAAATTTAAACTCCCGCATCTTAACAGTCGGGAGTTTTTTTCTTCACTATTTTGACTCATGAAAATCCTAAATAAAAAAAATCTGCCGAAGCAGATTTTTCTTGGAAAACATAATTAAATTTTCCGCCATTTTAGGGGTATAAAACAATCTTACTAATTTTTAGATATTTTCTTAATTAAATTATTTACATCGGTATCGTACTCTGCTCCCGGACAATAATCTATAAATTTACTGATGTTGTCCGGATTTATATTCAAGGCTTTTTTTAGAATTGCCAATGCCTCTCTATTTTTACGAGTTTCGTATAAATATGCGGCAATTCTATAATTTATATCAGCATTATTTTCAATAATTCGTTCCGATTTTTTTAATATATTAATAGCTTTAGTCTTACTTCCGTACATAAAT
>JAOZMN010000141.1 GCA_029934265.1 Bacteroidales bacterium | reverse complement strand
CCTTTGATTTATTTTTACAAAATTTATTGATGAGCCTTTTCCTCCCAAACCGGCACTTTCCGTTATAATAAGAGTTGAAGTTCCTCTCATTTTACTTATTACGGAATTAAACTGACTGCTTTTGCCACTCGGAATATATAACATTTGACATTTACCTATCTCATTTACAGAACTATACTGTTTAATGACAAATCTTGTTCGTCCTCCGGAAGAGCGAGAGGTTGTCAGTTTTTCGAGCATCGGTTTCACATCGGACTGTCCCAATATTCCGATTACAAATTCAGAACCGTTGTAGCCGGCAGGCCACTCCATCTGTTTGTAAAAATTAAAAATAAATACTGCTTGAAACTTGCCCTTTTGTGCATTTGCTACAAAACTTGTAAACATAATGAGCATCAATAAAACTACAATTCTATTCTTCATCTGTTGCTTTTTTTTGTGTATTCTCGAATTTTAACGAGTAAAAAACATAAATTACCGTGTCCGTATCTCACAAAAGTTATAAGTTAAAAATCTTATATTGTAAATTAAACTGTTATTAATTATATTATCAAAACATTATGCCGATTAGGCTTTTTTTTTTGATGAAACAACATTTTTTAACAATTAAATCTTTTTGAGAAATTAAACAATAATCTATTTTTCAATTATAATGCCAATTATTGTTTATATCCTCAAAAATTTTTTAAAAAAAAATTTATGTATATTTAATTACATCTATTTTTAAAAAACAATAAAAGATAATAAATTACAGGCATACTGTTTTCACAGCGGGCAAGCCTTCGTTGTTTAAAACTGATAACATATTAAAAGGTTGCACCTGTATAATTATTTTTATGCGATTAAATATTTTCAAAAGGTTTCCAAACCAATTCTTTATATTCATCTCGATTAAATCTTTTGCATTGGTCGGCGGAAGATATAATTTCCGTTGTATATGCAGTTTCTTTCATGAAATCCAATGCCCTTCCGGCACTTTCTCCCATATTTACAAATACGGTTTCTCCGTTGTTTATGTATCCTTGTTTTAACGATTCAAAAAGTCCGGCAAGTCCGGCCGCCGATGCCGGACCTATTTTTATAACTCTTTCATAAGCAACCAAACGAGCTATATCAACAGCAAGTTCTTCTTTTATTTCAAAAATTTCACCTCCGGTTTTTCTTACCAAAGGTGCCATTAAAGGGTACATTCCCGGATTACCGGTGGCAATAGTGGGTATTAAAACTTCCGGATTTTCATAAATCGGATATTCATTTTGATACCCTTCCGGGAAACCGTTTTTTTTTGCTTTTGTCCAAGCGTGTGCCTGCGGAGCACAGTGGTCGCCTTGCGAAAGTAAAAAGCGAGGCATTTTATCGAAAATTCCGGTTTCTTTGAAATCTATAAATGCTTTTTCTACGGAAAAAGGTCCTGTTCCTCCGCTTAATGCCTGAATATAGACATCGGGCATTTTACCCATAATTCTCAGCATTTCAAATACTTGTGTTTTTTTTGCTTCGAGACGCAAAGGGTCAAGATTTCCACCGGTCATTAATATTCCGTGTTTTTTGGCATAATCGGCAGCAACTTTTTTGGCATAAGCATAATCACCTTTTACTCTGAAAAGTTTTTGTCCGTAAGTTCCGATATGTGCTTCGCTGTCCGACAAGGCATTTTCGGGTACGAATATCGAACATGAAATTCCTGCTTTTGCAAGATAATGAGCAAATGCCGTTGCAGTATTTCCTGTACTTGCCACTACATATTCTTTAATGCCTTGTTCTTTCAGAACGCTTGCCGCAAGCGAGCCTCCTTTGTCTTTAAATGTTCCGGTTGCGAAACTTTTGTCGTTTCTGTTAATGAAAATTTCAAGTTCTAAATTATACTTTCTTTTTGCATAATCTTCAAGGAATTTCCAACGTTCTATTGGTGCGACACCCTCTCCGTCGGTTACGATATTTTTTTTATCGTTTAACGGAAGAAAATCAAAATAATGCCACAAACTTTTGGGTTCGTTTTCAGTATTAATTAATTCAGAAATACGTTCCTGCGGTGTTGAATAAACTGTATAAATTTTACCTGAACCGCACTTGGTACACTTCTGATTATGTTCAAACCATTCTTTAAAATCTTTTATTTCATATCCGCAAGTTCTACATCGGAAAAAAAATTTTTCTTTCATTATATTTATATCTTTTTTTTTTCATGGATTTCACTCGAAGTGAAACTTTTGATAATAATTCATTCACTTAAAGTGAAACTTTTGGTAATAATATCTGAGTTCAGTCTAAAAAGTATATTTTTTCACAATCAGACCCTTAGGGTTTTAACTAAAAAACTGTAAATCAATTATTTAGATTTATTAAATGTTGTTAAATCAAACCCTAAGGGTCTTTTTATACCGAACTCATATCTGCAAAATTATAAAAATATACCGGACATTTTTCATTAATTTTAATTTTTGAAAATCTTTTTTATAATCGTTCCTTTATTTGTCTCTATATAAAGTACATAAACTGTTTTTTTAAAATTTTCGATATTTATTTTAAAATAATTATTCGGTTTTTTTTCAACATAAATTGTCTTGCCGGAAATATCTGTAATTTTTATACTTTCAATATTTTTATTTTGGAAGTCTATAATAATAAAATTTTCGGAAGGGTTGGGATAAACCGATATTTTTTCAGAACTTTCTTCTTTTATCGAATTTGTTTTTACATTTATTACAAGAAATGCATTAGACGAACATTTACCGTTTACGACCGTCCATTCCAGACTGTTTGTTGCAGATAAATTGCTGACCAAAGAATTATAAGCAGATGTATTTTCGATAGTAACTCCGGCGGTTTCGGTAATCCAAAGTCCGATACCGGGAGCCGGATTTTCAGCGTTAAGTTTATAAGTGTTTGTCATAATTGTCGTATCCTTACCGGCGTTTGCGATTATTTTTTCATCAACAAATACTGTAACAGAATCACTTGCGGTACAAGAATGTTCGTCTGTTCCGATTACAATATATTCTTTGGTTTGTAAAGGTACAAACGGGATTCCGTTTTTTACATCGTTGTTCCAAACATAAGTTACGGCTCCTTTGGCGGAAAGTGTTACTTCTGCTTCTTGGTCTGCACAAACTCTCACATGACTTGTAATCGCAGTAACTACGGGACTTTCATAAACAATAAAAAGTGCTTCTTGTGAAACCATCGCTACTCCGAGATTTTTAACTACGCACCGGATTTTAACAGAATCCAAAGCCGGGCTTGCATTTTTAATAATAAGATTTGCAGTTGAATCATTTTCAAAATCGGTGCCGGTTATGTCTATAAATTTTATTGAATCGGAATATAAAATTTGCCATTGAAACTCTGTTGCAGAAGGTGCGGTTATTGTCAATACGGTATCTGTATGCGGACAAACACTCAAGTCGCCGGGCTGACCGGTTATTTCGGGCGAATCCATAAAAATATACGCTCTTCCGGTATTGTACATTTTTTTATCGGAACCGATAATTATATTTTTTTGATAAATTGCTACCGAAGTTCCAAATTCTGCAAAAGGTTCATTGTCGCTTGCTGTTATTTTTTGAATTTCGCCCCAAGCGTTTGTTCCGCTTTCATTTTTACTAAAAATATATGTACTTCCGGCATCATTCAACAAGTGTTCGCCGGAATCGTTGTGGTCTTCAAAATTCGCACCTATTATTATATAGTCGCCGGATATTGCTACGGAATTTCCAAAATTATCATTTGTTGCAGTATTCGAAGGTAAGATTTTTTTCACCTGCCCCCAACTATTTGCTCCACCGGTATTTCTGTTAAAGACATAAGCAAAACCTGCTATACCGGTGTTTACTTGTTCAGTACCGACAATAATATCATCTTCATAAATATCTACAACTGCACCAAAATGTCCTTTGGCAATTCTATCGGAAGGAACTATTTTTTTTATCTGCCCCCAATTATTTATTCCACCGTTATCTCTATAAAAAACATAAGCACTGCCGGAATATGTAAGTAAATTTGCTCCGGCCTGGTCATGCTCTTCGTGTACAGCTCCCACAACTACAGTTGTATCGTGTATTGCAACGGAATATCCGAACCAATCGTTATTAAATCTGTCGGAAGCTACAATTTTTTTTTGTTCAATCCAATTTCCGCCGGCATCTCTGCCAAAAATATATGCACTGCCGGCAACTGCAAGAGTATTAAACCCTTGTGCATCTTCATCTTCATAATATGCACCGACTACGGCATAATCGCCGCAAATATCCACTGAATATCCAAAAAAATCGGTAGCGACTCTGTCCGAATTGACAATTTTTTGTGCTTCTCCCCAATTATCAGCACCACCTTTATCTTTTTCAAAAATATATGCAGCTCCGGCTTTATTTAAGGTGTCATTTCCTTGTGCATTCTGACTTTGATTATATGCTCCTATAATCAGATAATCTCCTGAAATTGAGAGTGCTTCGCCAAATCGGTCTCCTGCGGTGCGGTCGGTCGGAACTATTTTTTTAAGTTCTTCCCATTGTCCGTTAATTATTTTATAAATATAAACTGCTCCTGCATTTGTAAGCGAATTAGTACCGTTTTGGTCGGTATCTTCAAAATACGCTCCGACAACGGCATAATTACTGTCTATTGCCACCGAAATTCCGAAATTTTTATATTTATCGGCATCAGAAGCACTTACCAATAATGACTCTTGCCATTTTTGAGCTTTAATTTGATTTTGAAAAATCGAAATTAACAAAGCAAAACTTAAAATCTTAAATATATATGTGTGTTTCATGTGCCGGTGTTTTGAAATTTTGAAGTTGTGAAATTTTGGAGAACTATTAATCAGGAGAAAACAAAATCATAAATCTACAATAAAAAATAATCAATGAGTTCAGTCTAAAAAGTATATTTTTCAAAATCAGCCCCTTAGGGTTTTAAGTAACAAACTGCAAATCAAGTATTTGGAACAGTTAAATTTTGTCAAATCAACCCCTAAGGGTCTTTTTATACCAAAATAATCAATTACTTATCAACATATTACAAATACGGTTTTTCCCTCATAGACAGGTCGAAGACCTTTATTTTTGTATAAAAATCATTTTATCAAGTGCTTTGGTTTTATAAACCTGCATTTTTTCTTCTTTATCGAGATAAACAATATATGCCTCAACTCCGGATAATGAATTTATCAGTTTTTTACTTTTTTCCAAACCGAATATCATACAAGATGTTGCGTAAGCATCGGCAGTAATACAGTCAGTGGCAAGGATTGTAGCACTTAAAATATTTTGTTTTTCGGGGTAACCGGTTTTCGGATTTATGGAATGAAAATATTTTTGCCCGCCGGCTTCGTAGTATTTACGATAGTTTCCGGAAGTTGCCAAAGCCATATCTTTAAGTTCTATAATGACTTGCAAATTTTCTCCGGGCGAATTATTTCCTTCAATCGGCTTATCAATACCTACTTTCCATGAAATTGTATCATTTTTTTTACCTTTTGCTCTCACTTCACCTCCTATTTCCACAAGATAATTTTTAATTCCTTGTTTTTCAAGAAATTTACAAATCACATCAACCGACTGTCCTTGTGCGATTGCGTTAGGGTCAAGCATTATTTCAGGATATTTTTTTATGATTTTATTATCCGTAAGCTCGACTTTCGACATTCCTACAAATTTAAGAAGTTTTTTAATTGTAGCACTGTCAATTTTTTGTTTTTCGGTAAATCCGAAACCGTAATGATTGACAAGAGGAGCTACTGTTATATCGAAATATCCATCTGTTTTTCCTGAAACCTCAACAGCTTTCAAATACATATCTTTGAAATAATTATCAACCTTTACAGTTGTATCATTATTATTTATTCTCGAAATAACAGATTCCTGAATGTAGGTGGAAAGCGACATATCAAAATCGTGCAAAACAGAATCGACTTCTTCGCTAAGATACAGACTGTCTTTACTTTGATACAGAATACTGTAAAAAGTCCCCTGCGTCTCTCCTATTAAATGTATTATATTATCTTTTTTAAGGTCGGTTGATTGCGGTTTGTTATTACAAGCCGACAAAAAAAATATCAATAAAATAATATAGCTGTATTTTTTAAAAAACATATAATTTTTTATTAAACAAAATATCTTATATAACTTTAATAATAAAACATTAGCTCATATAATATTAAACAAATAAATTCTTTGAATTTTATACTAATGAGTTCAAAACATTAGCTCATATAATATTAAACAAATAAATTCTTTGAATTTTATACTAATGAGTTCAGTATAAAAAGTATATTTTTTCGCAATCAGACCCTTAGGGTTTTTATTAAAAGACTGTAAATTAAATATTCAGATTCGTTAAATTCTGTTAAATCAAACCCTAAGGGTCTTTTTATACCTAACTCACCAATACATCATCGTCAATCGGTTTTTCCAAACTTTTATTGTACATTTTCATAGCTCGCAGGCTCATTCCCATATTTGAGAAGCCTCCATCGTGATACAAATTTTGCATTGTTACTTTTTTGGTTAAATCTGAAAATAAAGTTATGCAGTAATCTGCACATTCATCGGAAGTTGCATTTCCGAGCGGTGATAATCTTTCGGTAAAATCCATTAATCCTTCCATTCCTTTTACTCCGCTTCCGGCGGTTGTCATTGTTGGCGATTGCGAAATTGTATTGACTCTGATTTTTTTCTTTCTTCCGTAAATATAACCGAAACTGCGAGCAATAGATTCCAACAACGATTTAGCATCAGCCATATCATTGTATCCGTAAAGTGTTCGTTGTGCGGCAATATAGGAAAGTGCAACTACCGACCCCCACTCATTTATTGCATCAAGTTTTTTGGCAGTTTGCAATACTTTATGAAATGAAAGTGCTGATATATCAATGGTTTTTTGATAAAAATTATAATTGACATTATCATAAAGCAAACCTTTACGAACATTCATGGACATGGCTACCGAATGTAAAATAAAATCTATTTTTGTGCCAAAATGTTCCAATGCTTTTTCGATAAGATTTTGAAGGTCTTTTTCGCTTGTTGCATCTGCGGGAATTACTATGGTGTTACACTTTTCGGCAAGTGTTTCAATATCACCAAACCGCATGGAAACCGGTGTATTTGTGAGTATTATTTCTGCTCCCTCTTCATAAGCTCTTTCCGCTATTTTCCAAGCAAGCGATTTATCATTCAATGCTCCGAAAATTATTCCTTTTTTTCCTTTTAATAAGTTGTACATAAATTAATTATTAATGGTTGGTTATTAAGTTTCCGTTATTTTGGCATAAGCCTTTAATATGCAAATATAATAAAAATACCGGATATTTTATTTTTAATTGATATTTTTGTTTTTCATTAAATTTTATATTCTTGCTTATGCAATTATCTAAATTACAAACAATATCTCTGTTTATTATTATTTTTACAATTTTAACATATCTTGTTTCCGGTAATTTTTTCTTTTGGGATACTGTTCAACTTGCATCTCTACATTCTCATTTTTTTTATGAAAATAATT
>JAOZMN010000140.1 GCA_029934265.1 Bacteroidales bacterium | reverse complement strand
AAGAGTTGAATATAAATGTCCCCAAGAACCAATATGAATTTCATCGGGATTATCTTCCAAACGAAAATCGCCGGTTAAATCTTTGGTTTTTCTTTTGTTTTTGTAAACAAGTATTCTTTTTATTTTGTCTTTTGGAGTATATTTTATGTTTTTGCCTTTATTTTTTCTGTTCAATCTTGATTTTTTGCTTGTACTTTTACCGAAAACGTCCATTTTTGCCGCATCGTTGTTATCAATCATCATATCGAAAAGTACCAATAAACCGCTTTTTATAATTGTATCGGACTCATTTTTAAGTGTATATTCTATTCTGTAATATTTTGTACTGTCTCCTTGTCGGCATAAATCAAAGTTTTTGTTTAGAGGAATTAATTCTTGTCTTATTTTTAAATTATTAAATTTGAAATTAATTTCTGAATGCATCGAATTATTACCTTCAAATTTTACCAATAATGTATCGCTTAGATATTCGACATCTTTATATGCTTTTAAGACAAAGTTTTTTTTATGCTTTCTTTTGTGTGATTTTTTTTCGGTAACATATTTATCTTTCTTCTTTTTTTTCTTGAAAATTTGAAACAATCTTTGGAAAAATCTTTTTTTCTTTAAAGCTCGTACAACTCTTTTTGTGAAACCAACATCAAGATAATCTTTATATTTTAAATCTTTCGTTAATAGAAAACGAGTCGAATTGCTTGCAATTTTATCGTTTGCCGAAACAATAAAATGAGATGTTGAATTAGGGTAAGGGTATCCGTACATCAGGCGTTTGCCGTTTACTCCGAGCGAATATCTGCCGTCGTTATGCGGAACTTTATAAACGGAAATACTTGTATCTCTGTTAAGACTGTTTATTCTGTGTAATGTCGATTTTCGTAAACGAAATTCATTTGCGATTGTTTTTCCGTAATTCATAAGCTCTTCGGCATTTATATCGCCGGTGCTTTTGTAACCTGTTCTCGATTTCGGTTCGTAATATATAATGTATGGATATTTATTGATGGTGGCGACATCATCAATAAAATCAGCATTGTCAATATCATTAATAAATTTAACGCAAATAAAATTATCGTTATAAAATTTACTTATTTCCTTATCCGTAAAAACCTCTTGTTCCAGCCACCAACACGAATTGCTGTTGTTACTTGCGTATATAAATAAAGCTTTACCTGTTTGTTCCGATTTCTCAAACAAAGATTGCCATGTACCTTTATACCAGTTTATTTGCGAATAAAGTTGTATTGTCGGTAAAACAAATAATAAAAATATAATTAATTTTTTCATAATGCTGTATATAATAAGTGATTGACTATTTTTGATTGTATGTTCAGTGCTTGGTATAAAACGATGTTCCGCTTGCTATACCTGTTTTTACAGAAAATTTTATATTTGAATGTAAAGTCATTTTATAGTCATTTATGGTCATTGGATAACAAGTATTTTAATGGCTGTGAAGTAAATGACAATTATTGGCTACAAAATGACAAAAGATTCAAAACTTGAATTTCAGTTGAAGATTTGAATAATAGATATATAATACGATTTCGTTTAAACATTGTTTGCGATTTTACTTTCGCATGATTAAGAATGCTTTTTTGCAACACTGTATTTCGGCTGTAAATTTAATAAGATGTAAAAAGAGTAGTTATAATTACAGCGTAAAATTATACTATATTATTGTATGAATTATAAAATTATACTTTCATTTGTACGATAAATATCATATAATGTCATTAAACATATAAATAGATTTCTAAGTGTCTGAAAAATAATAGATTAAAAAATGTTTTTTTTTTGATAAAAATTTTGATTATTAAATAAATAAAATACATTTGTACTGTTTTTAAATTAAAAATTAATATTTTTCAGTTTTTGTAAATTTAATAAAAAATGATAGAAAAAATTAATAAATTTATGGAAGGCGTTATCGCAAGAAACGCCGGGGAAAAAGAATTTCATCAAGCAGTGCATGAAGTTGCGGAAACAATTATTCCTTTTATGGAAGAAAATCCGAAATATGTAAAAGCTAAAATCCTGGACAGGCTTACAGAACCCGAAAGAACTATATCTTTCAGAGTTATTTGGCAGGACGATAACGGTGAAGTTCAAATAAATAAAGGTTATCGTGTTGAATTTAACAGTGCGATAGGACCTTATAAGGGCGGACTTCGTTTTCACCCCAGCGTAACGCTTAGTATTTTGAAATTTCTCGGTTTCGAGCAAATTCTCAAAAACAGTCTTACAACTCTTCCGATGGGCGGCGGAAAAGGTGGTTCTGATTTTAATCCGAAAGGAAAATCGGACGGTGAAATTATGAGATTTTGTCAGAGTTTTATGTCTGAATTATTCCGTCATATCGGAGCTAATACAGATATTCCTGCCGGAGACATCGGAGTAGGAGGAAGAGAAATCGGTTATATGTATGGTCAGTACAAACGACTAAGAAATGAATTTACCGGAGTTCTTACCGGCAAAGGACGAGAATGGGGCGGAAGTCTTATGCGTCCGGAAGCAACCGGATACGGGAACGTTTATTTTGCACAAGAGATGCTTAATTCAAAAGGTGATTCTTTGAAAGGAAAAACGGTTGCAGTTTCCGGTTTTGGAAATGTTGCTTGGGGAGCGGTACAAAAAGCAACCGAACTTGGAGCTAAAGTTGTAACAATTTCAGGTCCTGACGGTTATATTTATGACCCTGATGGAATTTCCGGAGAGAAAATAGAATATATGCTCGAACTTCGTGCAACTAATAATGATATTGTTTCGCCGTATGCAGAAGAGTTTGGTGTTGAATTTTTCCCGAAAAAACGACCTTGGGAACAAAAAGTAGATATTGCTCTTCCTTGTGCAACTCAAAATGAGCTTAACGCAGACGATGCTAAAAAACTTGTTGAAAACGGAGTAATCTGTGTTTCCGAAGGAGCAAATATGCCTTGTACTCCGGAAGCTATCGAATTATTTGTCGAAAATAAAATACTTTATGCACCCGGCAAAGCTTCAAATGCAGGAGGAGTAGCTGTTTCAGGTCTCGAAATGAGTCAAAATTCTTTACGTTTGGGTTGGACTTCGGAAGAAGTGGACGAAAAACTTAAACAAATTATGAAAGACATACATGAGGCTTGCGTAAAATACGGTACAAGTTCCGACGGATATGTAGATTATGTTAAAGGTGCAAATATTGCCGGTTTCGTAAAAGTTGCAGATGCAATGCTCGCACAAGGACTTGTATAGCTAATTGAATACAGAATAACTGAGTGATAAAGTTTAATTGTTAATTCATTATATAACAAGTATTCTAATAAATTTATTCAATCAGGACTTAAAATAACTTTTGCTTTTTTGCAAAGGTTATTTTTTTTGATAAATTTGTACATTAAATATACAAGCCTGATATATAAAGATATGAATACAAATGTAAAAACAGAACTTCTAAAAATATTTGAGCCGGAGTTATTAGAAAAAATATTGCAGTCTCCGATAATAGAAATGCCTAAAAATTTCAGCGGAGAGTCCATGCAAGGAGGAGACGGCAGTATTCCCATTCTTTTGGAAGGTAAAGTTTCACTTCATCAGCGAGACAGCTTAGGAAACGAAGTTAAAATTTATGATATTAATCCCGCTCAAAGTTGCATAATTGCCATTAATTCGTCTTTAAGTCACCGTACTATAGCCAAAACTTATGTCTATGCACCCGAAAAATCTAAAATGGTTATGATTCCGAAAGAAAAATCGGAATTTTGGTTTGATGAATATAAATCGTGGAGACGATTTGTCGTTAATTTGTACGGAAAACGGTTGAAAGAACTTTTGAGTAAACATAATGCGGTTTCCGAACAAAAAGTGGCTATTGAAGAGCGAAACGAAAAAATAACTGCAAGTATAAATTATGCAAAAAGAATACAACAAGCCGTTTTTCCTTCAGAAGAATTTTTAAAAAATGCCGGCTGGGATTATTTTATTTATTTCGAGCCTCGTGATATTGTAAGCGGAGATTTTTATTGGATAGCCAAAGAGGGTGAGAAAATAACAATCGCTGCCGCTGATGCTACCGGACACGGTGTGCCGGGTGCGTTTATGAGTTTGCTTGGAATTGCTTATCTTAATGAGATGAAAGAATTAATTAGTGAAGACGACCTTGCTCCGAATATCATTCTTGAAAAATTAAGACAAAAAATTAAAGTATCATTAAATCAAACAGGAAAAGACGGCGAAGCAAAAGACGGTATGGACATCGCAATGTGTACCATAGATACAAAAACAAGAATGTTACAGTATTCAGGAGCCCACAATCCTGTTTATATTTTCAGAGAAGAAACCGGAGAGTTTATCGAAATAAAATCCGACCGACAACCGATAGGAATACATTTGAGAGAGCGTCCGTTTACAAACCACGAAATACAACTAAAGAAGGGTGATGTTTTTTATATATTTTCCGATGGTTACGTGGATCAGTTCGGAGGAAAAAGAGGCGGTAAATTTAAAACAAAACAATTCAAAGAAATTCTGCAAAGCATATATAAAGAAAATATGAATGAGCAGAAAAAAATGCTGAATGAAATTTTCCAAAACTGGAAAGGCAATTTAGACCAAATTGATGACGTACTTGTTATCGGAGTGAGAGTTTAAGGTCTTCGATATTAGATGTAAGATTTTCAAATTACAGAATTTAATCAATGAATATAACAGTTTATACAGACGGCTCGGCACTCAATAATCCCGGACCCGGAGGATATGGTATTGTAATGATTGCCGGAAAATACAGAAAAGAGCTTTCGCAAGGTTTTAGGAAAACTACAAATAACAGAATGGAACTTTTGGCTGTTATTGTGGCTTTGGAAAGTTTGAAAATACCCGGAAGTAATGTTACGGTACATTCGGACTCACGTTACGTGGTTGATTCTATAGAAAAAAAGTGGGTTTTCGGCTGGGAGAAAAAAGGTTTTGCAAAGAAAAAAAATCCGGATTTATGGAGACGTTTTTTGCTTATTAACAAAAAACATAATGTGAAATTAAAATGGGTAAAAGCTCATGTCGGAATAGCTGAAAACGAGCGATGCGACCGACTGGCGGTAGAAGCGGCGAAAAGTAAAAATTTGCTTGTCGATAAATTTTATGAAGAAGATGCTAAAAAAACGACCTTAGATATTTGAGTTGTAAAATAGACTTGTGTATTTTAATTCTAAACTTTACAAAATATTTAATATGTTTGTCCGATAATTTATTTTATACCATTACATTATGATACGATATTTTTTAATTTCAGTAATAATTTCCATAACTGCGGTTTCTTGTTTTTCGCAAACGAATACAAAATATCAAGAAAAAGAATTTACGGATAAGGCTGGTAAAACTTTGTTTTACAGAATGTTAGAGCCGGAGATGTCTTATTATGAAAAATATCCGCTTATAATTTTTCTGCATGGAGCCGGCGAGAGAGGAAGCGACAATAAATCGCAACTTATACACGGAGCGAAGCTGTTTGAGAAAAAGGAAAACATGAAAAATTATCCTGCTTTTGTAATAGCACCGCAATGTCCGACCGATAAACGTTGGGTTGAAGTCGATTGGACTTTACCTGCACACTATATGCCTAAACAAATTTCAGTATCACTTGGTTTAACGATGGAATTGTTAGAAGAAATTATAAAAAAATATCCGATTGATACAAACAGGATTTATGTAACAGGTTTATCTATGGGAGGTTTCGGGACTTGGGATTTAATTTCACGCTATCCGGATAAGTTTGCGGCGGCAATTCCGATTTGCGGAGGTGCGGACGAAAAACAAGCATCAAGAATAGCAAAAGTGCCGGTTTGGTGTTTCCACGGAACAAAAGACCAAGTTGTAACTGTTGAACGTTCTCGAAATATTGTTGGTGAAATAGAATTATACGGCGGAAAACCCAAATATACAGAATATCCGAACAGAGGACATTTCAGTTGGGGAGAGGCATATTCCGAGCCGGAATTATTGAAGTGGTTATTCTCAAATTCAGGGAATGATTCTTTCTATATTCCGCTGAAAGATTAATAAACATAAAGTTTGCATCTGTTTTATAATTAGAATTATAAATGTTTAATTATATAAAAAATTGACTAATGAAAGCATTTTGGCAATTTATTTCAATTATTATAATTACAACCGGAATTACGGCAGTATATTCTTTTATGGATTACGACCTGGAAATCGGGGACATTGTTATAAAGAAAAGTAAAATAAAAGAATTTTTATCGCATCCGGATACTATTGATAATTTGGCAGTTACGGATACAATACAAATTGATACTTTATCTGTGGAAAAAGATACGGTAATTGTAGATACAACTTCACAAAAAATATTATTAATCGGAGATTCCATGCTTGAAGGCTTGTCTTTACGCTTGCGAGACTATACGGCATACAACGAACATGAAATAAAAACAGTAATTTGGTACAGTTCTTCTACATTGTGGTACGGTACAAGTGATACTTTGAAATATTACATAAATCAATTTAAGCCGACTTACGTCATGCTTGTACTTGGAGCTAATGAATTATCTATCAGCAATATAAAAGAAAAAAGAGACGGATATGTAAAAGAAATTATCAATCAAATAGATACAATTCCTTATGTTTGGGTAGGTCCGCCGAATTGGAAAGAAGATACGGGAATTAACGATTTAATTATTGAAAATGTAGGTTTAGACCATTATTTTGCGTCCAAAGATTTGACTTACAAACGATACAAAGACGGTGCACACCCCACAAGAACTTCTGCAGTTATGTGGATGGATTCAATCGCTTCATGGATACGAAAAAGCAACTATCAAATAAAAATGGAAACACCGGATAAACGCTATAAAGTCTCGGCACATACGACTTTGTTGCAACCTAAAAAGTAAGAATAGTGATGATTTCGGGATTTATTATGAATTATGTTGAGTATTTGTGAGCTTAGTTGTTGGAAGAAAACACCCGGAATATTTAATTAAAATTTCAAAAGAATAGAATAATATTTATAAATTAACATTATTAATGCAAAATACCCCTGAATTTATATTATCCAAATTAAAGGAAATATTTGTTTACGATTCGGCAAATCCGATATTGTTTAACAGCGGTATATTTTTGATATTGTTTACCGGCTTCATTATTACTTACGGACTTATTCACAAAAACAGAAAGTCAGTAATAATTTTTGTTACACTTTTCAGTTTGCTTTTTTATTATAAATCCAGCGGACTTTTTATCTCTATTCTTATATTTACCTCTATTACAGACTATTCATTTGCTCACGGAGTAAATATGGCGAAGAAAAAAGTATGGAAAAAAACTTGGTTGTTTCTTGCTGTTTGGTCGAGTTTGGGGATTTTGTTTTTCTTTAAATACACTAATTTTTTTCTTGAAAATATTATAAATATTTCCAAAATTTTCGGTGATTATTCTTGGTTTGTATCAATGCTTGAAGGAGTAGAAATTCCTAATTTTAAGAGTTTTACTGAAATTATGAGTAATAATTTTCAACCTTTGGATATAT
>JAOZMN010000139.1 GCA_029934265.1 Bacteroidales bacterium | reverse complement strand
CGACAGCAAACAAAGAGGTTTGGGGAATCACATAAGAATAAAGCACGGAAACGGTTACGAAACAATTTATGCACATCTGAACAAAACAAAAGTACGAAGAAATCAAAAAGTAAAAAGAGGTGATTTTATAGGAACGATAGGTAATACAGGAAAATCATTTATACCGCATCTACACTATGAAGTACTACATTTGGGCAAAAGCATAAATCCGGTAAACTATTTTTTGCTCGATTTAAGTCCGGAAGATTATGAAATAATGCAAGCTCATACTTCAAGGATAGGATTAAGTTTGGATTAAGTTATGATGTTTTCAGCCTACTCCGAAAATATTTTTTTGTAATAATATAATTTATGTTCTGGCAACAATTCGGGGTGAAAAATTTTAATTAAATCTTTCAGAATTATATCCGGACGTACTGTGCCGCTTTCAAAATAATCATTTCCACCGTTTATATTTGTGCGTGCATTTCTGTTAAAGATTTTATCATTTTTCAATGCAGTAAACATTTCCAAACGCTTATCGGTGGAGATAATATCCTGCTTACAGTTTGCCTGCCCTGTATTTATCCATATATCTGCATTTTGTGCTTGATTATAAACGTCTTCAAGCGAGAGTGCCAAGTTTTTGTTGCCGGCATCATTTTTCCATACATAATTTCCGCCGGCATCTGAAATTAATGTTGAAATATAAGATTTTCCTCCGGGAACATACCAAGCTCCTTGCCACGGCATAGCTGTCATTATTAAGGGTTTGCTTGCCGTTTGGTTTGCTGTTTGTTTGTTTTCGTTATAGCTTTTTGCAATTTCGGTAAATTTATTTTCGGATTCTTGTTCCTTATCGTAAAATTCCGCAAAAAACTTCAACCATTCCGAAACTCCAAGTATTTCTGTTTCTCGATACGCATTCAGCGAAATAAAAGGGATATTTAATTTGTCGGCTTTGCTTACTACAGACGATAAATTATTATCCAAATTATAAGCAAAAACAACATCGGGTTTTAAGCTCATTAACAACTCAATATCAACATTTTGCTCATATCCGACTTCTACTGTTTTTCCTTGTCGAATATTTTTTTGAACTTTTTTATTGTTCACGTATTTCGTTCCGGATAATCCGATAATTGTTTCCGTTTCATTCAATAAATCAATAAACGAAACATAAGTCGTCGATAAACAGACAACTTTTTCAACCGGAGTTCTTATTATTTTTTTATTTTTAAGATTTTCCGGTATTTTCGCTTCTTTATCTATCAAATAAAATTCCTCAAAAATGACACTGTTTTTTACCGGTCTTATTATCAACTTGGTAATCTTCTTATTCTTATAAATTTCAAATAATTCGGCATATTTTAATTTTATTTCTTTATAATTTGAATTATTATTTCTATTAGTAGTATTATTTTTATCGGTGCATGACGATATTATAATCACAAGCAGTATTCCCGACACTAAAAACGTTTTATAATAATTCACATTTTTCATTTTCCAAATCGCTTTTTACTTTTTTGAATTTAATATTCTCAATAATTTTTCCGTCTTTATATTTTACGGATATTTCATCATTTCTTCCTATTCATTTAAATTTAGTTTTTATTGGATTTGGATTATTTTGTCCGTTGTCTATATTTGCATTATGTTTTTCGATAAAATCTGCCATATCTTGTTCGTCTAATGGGTCAAATCCTCCCTCTTGTGCCGACATTGCCATATTTTTTGCCATTCCCCAACTTGTTTTATCTTGCGAAGAAGAAACAATCTTTTTCGATATTTCTTTCAGTATTTTAATCTCTGCTTCAATGTCTTCACGGATTCCACATTCTTTCAAAAAATATAAAAATCGTATCATAACCGGTGAATAAGCCTCAAAAAAGCCAACTTCCGCAAATACTTTTCTCGGAATAAGTTCTAAACAAATTTCCTGCAAATCTTCTTGCGTAAAATTTTCTAAATCTGTATAACAATAATTTACAGCAAAATCAGAAAAATTAGTTACAACTGCCGCAACTTCTTCTTTATATTTGTTATTCAACTTTTCAAAATGCTCCGAATTTTCAAAATCATCAATAAGATTGTCGATTTCTGCATCGTCAATTTCCGGTTCTTTATATCCTTCTTTTTCCCAGTACGCTGTTTCAATTTTTTCAACTCTATCTAAGGCAATTTCATATTGTTTGTCGGCATCTCGCCTTTCTGCTTTTTTTAAATCTTTTCCATAACAATTATATTCCGTATAGACCTCTCCACCCTTAACAGCTTCTACAATATAATTATCAGATAGGCAATCCAAACTTTGCGAATCAAGTTCGATTAGATATAAAATATTGTCTTCATACTTGTTGATTTCTCTGATTTTGCCTTGAAAGTTATCTGTTCCTGTCAGCATATCATCTTCTTCAAATGCAGATTTCTTGATTTTTACGAAATTGTTAATTTTTAAATCTTCCATTTTTTATTATTATAATAAATTAATAAGTACCCACTAAAATTTACTTGCAGTAAGGACTTTGCCGTTTACAACATCGACTTTTATAGAATGTCTTAATTACTATCCATTTAGAGATACAATTTTACCCTATCAAGTAGGACAAAGACCTTGTTTTTTTACAAAAGTAAAATTATTATCCGGTTTCGGAAAACAAAAAAAGCCGAACATAAAGCTCGGCTTTTTTAAAAGAACATATTAATTATTTATTCACAAACTATTTATCTTTTTTGTAAGTATGAATCCCGAAAGGATTTTTAATGTGCTGTCGGAGTAAATGACTTTCATTTTCAAAACTGTCAAGCATCATTTTCAAAATATCTTCCACTGATACTATTGCAGTAAATTGACCATCTTCGAGAATCGGTATGTGTCGTATTTTTCTGTACAACATTACATTCATTAATTCTTTTGCCGTATCGTCCGGTTTTCCGATTAATAAATTTTCAACTCCTGTCATCAAGTTATTAACAGTTTGGTCTTTCAGCTGTTTACCGCTATTATAACATTTATATAAAACATCTCTTTCGGACAAAATTCCTACAACATTTTCTTTTTTATCCGTAACTATTACTGCTCCTATTTTGTTTTTATCCATTATCGCAACAGCATCTAACACACTCGAATCTGATTTTACTGTAAATAATGTGTCTCCTTTTTGATTTAAAATATCTATTATTTTCATGGTCTTTATATTTTATATTTAAAAACATCTTGTGATTTACGATTGTCGATTTATGATTCGCCTTTCGCCTAATTTTAAATTGACAATCATAAATTACTTATTTATTCAAAAATTTATCTATACCAACGGCTGCTTTGTGTCCGTTTGCGATACCGTGAATTACGTCAGGTCCTTGAATTATGTCTCCTCCGATAAATAACCAATTAACTCCGGTTTGGAAATACTCATCGACAACAACCCTTCCTCTTGGTCCGAATTCCAAATCTTTTTTGACATCTTCGGTGATATATCCTAAGTCCATTCCTTGTCCAATAGATTCTACAACCATATCCGCTTCAAAGAATTGTTTGTTATTTTCATCAAATTTCGGGCTGAAACGACCTTCGTCGTCAAAAATTGAAAGACATTTATTTACATGAAGCCCTGTAATTTTACCGTCTTTTATTTCTATTGATTGAGGTCCCCAGCCAGGATTAACGATTGCATTTTCTTCACGAGCTTCTACAATTTCCTCACGGTCGGCAGGCATATTTTCTTCACTTTCGAGAGCGGTTGCAATTACTCCTACTTTTCCGTATTTTATTTTTTGAAGTCGTGCCATTGAACGTGTTATGTCCATTGCAACATTACCTCCACCAATTACCACAACTTTTTCAGGAACATAAATTTCAATATCTTCAGTAATTTTATTTAATAAATCAATAGATTGATATACATTTTCGTGGTCAGAACCTGGTATTCCCGTACTTCTTCCCAAATGTAAACCTGTTCCGGCAAATACTGCATCATATCCGAATTTTAATTCTTCCAAACTAATATCTTTACCTATTTTTGTATTATATTTAATTTCCACTCCAAGAGAAAGAATATAATTTACATCTTTATCTATTTGGTCGTAAGGCAATCTATATGAAGGTATTCCATATCGCATCATACCTCCGGCATGTGCAAATTGTTCAAATATCGTAATTGAATATCCCATTAATGCGAGATAATGAGCCGCAGACAAACCGGCAGGTCCTGAACCTATTATCGCAATTTTCTTACCGTCATTTGTGATACCGTCAGTTTTGAGTATTTTTTTGTAATCATTTGCTTCTACTTGATCGGCAATGTAACGTTTCAACCAACGTATCGACAATGCTTCGCCCAAATGTCCTACCGAACAAACGGTTTCGCATTTATGAGTACAAATTCGACCGCAAATTTCGGGAAGCGGGTTGGTATCGTAAAGGACTTTGAATCCCTCTTCGATATTGTCTTCTCGAACTGCTTTTATATAATCAGGTATTCCCATGTGAGCAGGACAAGCGGCAATACAAATTCCACATTCTACACAACGGTCGGCTTCAAGCATTGCTTGCTCTTTGGAGAAGCCTTTTATCATTTCTATAAATGAATGGTCTCTTTCTTCGGGGTGAAGTTCACCCATATCTTGACGTTTTTCACCGTAAAAATGATAGTTTGGTTCCGGTTTTTTCCACCCAAGCTCATTGTTATCCCAAGGTTTGGCATCAACTCCCGGAATATATCTGAAATCATCGGCATTTTCACTTACCCAAGTATATTCGTTTGTCAAACGTAACGATGCAGTAGTACAAACATCAACGCATAATGCACACCAACAGCATCTTCCGTAATCAACCATAGGTCGCAAACCGCTGTTTCCGAGTGTTGCTTCTTTTACAGCAACCAAATCAATAGCTTCGTTTTCGCAAATAACCTCACATGAACCACAACCGATACATTTATCGACATCATTTACATGAAATCCTCTGTATCGTGCAGCTCCGGGACGGTCGTTAAGAGGGTCTTTTACTGAAACAACTTCTTTAAACACGTTTTTCCAAACGGTAAACGGAGTTAATATATCTTTTAATGCCATTTTTTTTGATTGATGATTTATGATTGATGATTTATAATTTTGCTTTCGCCGACTTATAATTATCAATCATAAATCAACAATCAAAAATCATAAAGTCATTTGCTTGCCGTTTTTCTTGAAGCTATAAAAATTGCAGTTAATTCGTCAGCTTCTTTCATTAAAGGCTCTAATTTTTCAATATTTATTAATTTTTCTTCTGCTATAAATTCTATCCAAAATAAACTTTCATCACTTTCTTCAATAACAATACTTAATTTTGCAATAAAACTTTTTTTAGATTGTGCCAAACAAGTTGCACGATAGTTTGCCGCAACTGAACTTGAACACCTTATTAATTGTCCTTGTATATGATTCCCAAGTTTGTTATCGTGAAGACTTACAGCAAGTTTTATACATCTGTGATCAAAATTTTTAGTTCTTGCTTTTAATTCATTTTTTGTCATTATTATTGATTTATAATTATTAATTACAACTGAATTTCAAAAACCAAATTTATAAATTTTTCTTTAAAACTTTCAATCATAAATCAACAATCATAAATCGTAAATCCCTTTATCTTTCTATTTCCGGCGGACAAGTTTGCAATGAAACCATTATTGAATGTACATCTGCAATATTTGCGTTTACTAATAATTTTTCCAATAAAACAACGGCGTGCGTATAACTCGGTCCTCTAAGATTTACTCTTCTCGGAGTTTTTGAACCATCTGAAACTACATAATATCCGTACTCTCCCCTACTGGATTCCGAACGAACGTAAACTTCTCCTTTTGGAATTTGCCAATGCAGGACATTCGGAGTTTGTGCTCGAATATCACCTCCGTCCGGCATTTTTGCCATTATTTGACGGATTAAATCAACAGTTACTCGTAAATCACTACGTCTGACAAGCGAGCGAGAATAAACATCGGAATCTTTAAGCGTAAAAATATCCCAATCTAATTGGTCGTATATCAAATAAGGATAATCTTTTCTGACATCTCTTGCAAAACCCGCAGCTCTTGCATTAGGTCCAACAACACCATAGCTGTCCACCATGTGTTTTTCGATTACTCCTATGCCTATTGTTCTTTTTTTGAAAATTGCATTCGTAAAAATCAAATCATCAATTTTCTTTTGAAATTCATCAATTTTCACAAGAACTTCTTCCATTCTTTTTTTGAAACCGTCCGGCAGTAAGCCTCTTACTCCGCCGGGAATAATATACATGTGATATACACGTCCTCCGGTAAGTTCTTCAAATAAATCAAGTATTAAATCTCTTAAATATACTCCCCATTGAACTCCCATACCAAGTGATAGAGTTCCGGCCTGACCGGGAACTGTTCTCAGCAAGGTTGCCAAACGAGCCATTTCAAGTGATAAAGCTCTAAGCCATTTTGCGGCTTCAGGAATTTCAATATTATCAAGCTCTTCAACAGAACGTGCAAGTAAATATTCATTATAATCGGGTTCGGCAACACAAAGGCGTACACAGGTAGGGAAACATTGAATATAAAGTCGTCTTTCCATTAATTTTTCAAAACCTCTGTGCAAATATCCGACATGAGTTTTTGCATGAACAACTTCGTCACCGGAAAGTGTTAATTCCAAAGCCATATTCCCGGTAACTCCGGGGTGGTTCGGTCCGTGCCAAATTTTCACGTATTTATGCGAAGTTAAATCAATATCCGCCTCACCGTTTTCTTTAATTTCGGGATATTTACTTCTATCGTGTGTCCAATTAAATAAATTCTTCTTTGTATCCATTTTTTTGATTGTCATTTTATTTAATTATCCTTTCAAAGGTTGATTCGGGTCTAATTTTTTGAGCATATGTTTTGCAGGGTCATTTGTTTCTCGTCCTCCTCGGGGGAAATATGTTTCTTCGGCATATTCTTTTGTCATAAAATCTCGCCTGTAAGGAGGAATATCAGTCCAGCCTTCAAGAATAAACGAGTCATTAACTCCCGGACTTCCGGGAAAATCAATACCGAACATTTCTTTTAATTCTCTTTGATAAGTTTTCACCTGAACCCAAAGATGATGTGCCGTTTCCATTACCGGATTGTCTCTCGGTATCATAACTCTTACACCAATATCACATTTTTTATCGTGATTATTCAAAAGATAAGTTAATTGAAAAAATCCGTCTTCAATCCAATCAACCGCCGTTAGCAGTACAAGGTGTTTGAATCCAAGAATATCCTTTAAATGCGTAACCAACGAAATTGCATTTTCCTTTTTTACGGTAACAAAAGAAAGATTGTCTCTTTTATTTATAATGTCAGAAACAGTAAAATGCTCTTCTATATTTTTTATTAGACCGGTCATTATTTATGATTTACGATTTATGATTGTTGATTTATGATTTCTTAATTTACGATTTATAATTTTCAATCAAAAATCGTAAATCAAAAATAATCAATCAAATTACCAGTTATAATCCGGCATATTCCAATCTTTTATAATTTTTTTCTGATTTGCTT
>JAOZMN010000535.1 GCA_029934265.1 Bacteroidales bacterium | reverse complement strand
ATTCTCGGAAAATGAAGCAGGAAACAAAATAAATTTATTAGCATCGCTTACCGATAATGAAGAAGGCTATCTTGTTGTAAATAAGATTTTTGATTCCGTTTATACAGACCATACAACATATCAAGACCATGCAATTTTGTACAGAACAAATGCACAATCGAGAATTTTTGAAGAAGCACTGCGAAAAAGAAATATTCCTTACAAAATTTATGGTGGAACATCTTTTTATCAACGAAAAGAAATCAAAGATACCCTTTCTTATTATAGAATTGTTGTAAATAAGCAAGACAACGAAGCCTTAAAGAGAATTATCAATTATCCTAAGAGAGGTATCGGGCAGACGACTGTGGACAGACTGGAGCAATACGCAATCGAAGCCGGAATTTCGATATGGGAAACGATAATGAGCTTGCCCAAAATAGATATTGCACTCAATAGCAGAGCGGTGAATCAAATTTTTGGTTTTGCCGAAATGATAAATGAATTTACTGCAAAATTAGATGTACTCAATGCTTTCGACCTTGCCAAAGAAATCGCTTCAAAAAGCGGAATTTTACAAGATTTATACAAAGATAAAGCTCCGGAAAGTGTGGCACGGCACGAAAACGTGCAAGAACTTCTTAACGGTATAAAAGAATATACCATGCAGGAAACGATGGACGATATTGTCAGTCTGAGCAATTTTTTGGAAACTGTAACTTTGCTTACAAGCGAGGATAACGAAAGCGAAGAGGACAAAAACAGAGTAAGTCTTATGACTATACACGCATCGAAAGGCTTGGAATTTGGGAGCGTATATATAGTAGGTGTGGAGGACAAACTTTTTCCTTCCGAGCATTCTGCAGTTTCGACAAAGGAGCTTGAAGAAGAAAGACGTTTATTTTATGTTGCTGTAACTCGTGCCGAAAATAATCTTTTTATAAGTTACGCACAGTCTCGTTATCGTTTCGGACAGTTAAAAGACTGTACCCCAAGTCGTTTCATTCGTGAAATAGACCCCGAATATATTGACGACGGTTTGTCCGGCGAAGATGAAAATGAAGTTCTTCTCGGTTCGATAAAAGAAAAAAAATACTCATTAAGTTCAAAACAAAATTATTTTCCCAAAAAGAAAACATCCGGCAAAAAACGGCAAGAACAAATAGATTTAACCCCTCAAAATAAGAAATTTGTAAAATTAAGTTCTGCAACCGGTAACAATACGGATAATCAAACTACAAATTTGGGTACAATTGAAGCAGGAATAAGAGTTTATCATCAACGCTTCGGTAAGGGCAGGGTAGAGGCTGTAAGCGGAGAGCACCCGAATAAAAAAGCAACAATAAAATTCGATAATTCGGGAATTAAACAACTTTTACTTAAATTCGCAAAATTAACGGTTTTAGGAAAATAACCGGACTTAATAAAAGGCGTATGCAATATGCCCCTACATTCAAAATTTAATATATGGAATATAACACAAATTCACCCAAGTTGATACTTCCCGAATACGGCAGGAATATTCAAAAACTTGTAGAAAAAGCCGTAGAAAAAGAAGACCGAGAGGAACGAAACGAATTTGCTCAAAAAATTATAGATTTGATGGGACAAATGTATCCTCACTTGCGTGATATAAACGACTATAAACATAAGTTGTGGATACACTTGGCATTAATGTCCGATTTTAAATTGGATATTGATTTTCCTTATGAAATACCGCCGGTTGAAGTTATTTTCAAACAACCCGATAAATTGCCTTATACACAAAGTAAAATAGGCTTCAGACATTACGGAAAAGTAATAATAAAGATGGCAAATCATATAGCTCAACTTCCTGATAGTAAAGAAAAAGACGGTTATATTATAGCCGTTGCCACTCACATGAAAAAACAATTTTTGTCGTGGAACAGAGACACTGTAGAAGACGATAAAATTTTTGAAGATACCAACAACATGATCACTACCAATTAAACAACGTCGGCTGGAATAAAGATTTGC
>JAOZMN010000534.1 GCA_029934265.1 Bacteroidales bacterium | reverse complement strand
TTCCCTTCTCTTCCCTGTATTTAAAATCCTTAGGAGTTTTATCGGTGAAAGATTTTTGAAAATTGATTTCAAACGTTTTTTTGTCCAATAAAACAAAATTATTTTTAATCTGCTTATTGCTAAAATGACTTTTTTGTTTTTTAAAGGCATTTTTCGATAAATTAATGTATAAAGTTGAATCGTCAGGGTTCACGCCTGCTTTATAAAAGGAAAGTGTGTCTGTTTTTGTGTCAAGAAAAATAAAAGAAAATCCGTAATCTATACGACTTTCTTGAATATCTTTAAGAGCAATGCTCATTTTATTTTTTGAGTAAAATAATCTATTGCCTTTTCGGGATATAAATTTTACGGTAAGAATACTGTCTTGACTTATTTCCGATTTCTTGATTTTTTTTATTTTATCCTGCCTTTTCGATAAGTCATGTATTGCACTTGTCATACACGAAGTTGCGAATAATGAGGAACTTATAAATAATATTATAAATATATTTTTCATCTGTTTATAATTTGTAACACCTTGAAAATAAGCATTCAAAATGTAATCATATTTTTTTGTGTTAAGATTTAATTTTAAATCCCACAATGTGGGTTTCATTAACCATTAATATTTACTACAAATAAAGCAAATTAATATAATTTTATCAAAAAAAATGATTTTTTATTTTTTAGAAAATATACTTTTTATACTTTTGCAGTCCGATTAACAAATGCCCGGGTGGCGGAACTGGTAGACGCGCATGGTTGAGGGCCATGTCTTCATTTGAAGGTGCAAGTTCGATTCTTGTTCCGGGCACAAAACAAAATAGCTTTTTAGAAGTTTCTGACCAAATAATTTAAACCGAAGTAGTTAATTACGACTATTACGATGATTGTTTATTCAAATTAAACTTCTAAAGAGCTATTTTTATTTTGTTATTATTCAATACGATATACAATTTTTTGTAATTAAAATGCGTATTTAAGTAAAATAAACTTATAAAAGTTGATTTCATGCAAAAAATCAAGATAATCTTCTTATTTATTATATTAATAAGTACAAATTCCGATTTGTTTTCACAGAAAAAAATTTTTTATAAAAGCGGGAATATTGCTTATAATCCTTTCACGCGCTGTGTATATTACAAATCCGGCAAAGTTGCTTTTTCTTCGGCGAAAACTACAATTAAATATTCGAATAATATTCTGATGTACAGTGCAAGCTATAAAAATATTTATTACGATAACGGAAATATTATTTATAATAATGTAAATAAAAATTTGTATTATTTTTCCGGAATTTTAGCTTACGACGCTCGCAATAAAGTATTTTTTGATGAAAAAGGCGAAAAACTTTTTGCTTTTACTGATGTTAATAATACAAAAAAAGATTATATTTTTGAGCAGAAAAATTTTAAAATTAAAATAAATAAATACAGTAAATTTAAGTTTGAATCCACTCTCCGAGATTCCGGTTTTATATACAAAACCGATTTCAAAACTTATTACAAATTAATTGACCCCGACGGAAACGCAACCATGAAAGAAATATTTATATATTAGATAAGTTCAGTATAAAAAGTATATTTTTTCGCAATCAGACCCTTAGGGTTTTAATTAAAAGACTGTAAATTAAATATTTAGATTTGTTAAATTTTGTTAAATCAAACACTAAGGGTCTTTATATACCGAACTCTTAGATAGTTAAGATCTCAGTCCTTTCTAATCTTGCTTCACAATAACCGTTCTGCTTTCGATTTTTTCGTTGTATTCCAAATTAATAATATACAAACCGTTTGAAATTCCGTTAAGATTTATGCTGTTGTAATCGGCTGTTTCAAAACTTGTTTCGTATATTTTTTTGCCGAGAATATCATAAACTTTTACTTTCAGAGGAAATTCGTTTGCATCTTTTATTGCAATATTAAGCTTTCCGTCGGACGGATTCGGATAAATTACAATAAAATCGTCCGAAAAGCTGATGTTTTCGGTTGTTCCGGTGCCG
>JAOZMN010000138.1 GCA_029934265.1 Bacteroidales bacterium | reverse complement strand
TATTTTCATACTGTTCAAGCATATTTTTCAGCTCTTGCTCGACACCCGATTTTTCATCTTCCGTTTTCTCAATTTTCGTAACCAAAACTTGATTTACTTCTTTTTGATTTAATCTATCATATACCAGCCAGATAATTGCGATTGTCTGCAATATTACCACAAGCAACAAAACACCTGAAATTTTAGTTTTTCCCATAAAAAAATTATTTTAAAGATTTAATCCACAAAGTAACGAATATTTATTGAAAAATTAAAATCCAATAAAAATAACGTTATTTAAAATGATTTTAAATAACAAACAAGTTTAATTTATTTGCCGGTTTTTAATACATTTGGAACTTGAAAATTAAAAAAAAAAATTAAAAAAAATATAACCCATGAGAGTACAACGAACTGTTCCGGCTCCGACTCGGGAAGAGGAATTAAAAAAAGAAGTAAACCTTGAACTTCTGAAACCTATTATTGAAAAATATAAAAATAAAAAAGGAAATTTAATCCCGCTTTTGCAAGGAACACAAGAATTATACGGTTACGTTCCCGAAGATGCTTTTTACATTATTTCAGAAGCAACAGGCTTAGAATTAAGCACGATATACGGCGTTGCAACTTTTTATGCACAATTCAGACTTAAGCCGGTAGGAAAAAACATCATAAAAGTTTGTCACGGAACAGCCTGTCATGTTCAGGACGCTAAAAAATTGTCGATAGAATTAAGAGAAATATTGAAAATAGAAGACGGCGAAACAACAAAAGACGGTTTATTTACATTGGAATCAGTTGCTTGTTTGGGCTGTTGCTCACTTGCTCCTGTAATGATGGTAGGAGACGAAACTTACGGGAAATTAACAGGAAAAAGTGCCGGAAAAATCGTAAAACAAATTCGCAGAGAAGAAAAAAATAAAAAATAAGGTCTTCGACCTGTTAAATATTGTGTACGTATCTGTGCAAACACTTACGAATCAACTTATTAAAAAGAAATACGTGTAAAAAGAAGTATTTGTTGCACAAATAATATAAGGATATTTACATTTCAACTTTGGAAAAGTTTTCTTTAAAATAAAAAAATAATTTTACAATATCTTCATTATAATGAAAAAATTAAAAGTAATAGTAGGACTCGGAAGTTGCGGAATAGCAGCCGGAGCCGGAAAAGTTTACGATAAAATAGAAGAACTTAAAGCAAACGGAAAATACGACATACAACTCGAAAAAACAAGTTGTATAGGAATGTGTTTTCGTGAACCTCTTGTTGAAATTTTCGATAATGACACTTCATATTTATACGGAGATATCGACCCCGAAAAAGCAATTGAAATTTTGGAAAGTCATACTCAAAAACATGAAGTAATAAAAGAATATGTAGTTCATACCAAAGAATTTGAGACCGAAGACGATACTTTTTGGAATAATCAAGTAAAAATTGCTTTACGAAATTGCGGAAACATAAATCCGGAGTCGCTCGAAGAGTATGAGGCAAATAAAGGATACGAAGCTATCAAAAAAATTGCCAAAAATAAAATTTCTCAACAAGAAGTTATCCAAACCGTTACAGATTCAGGTTTACGAGGCAGAGGAGGAGGAGGTTTCCCGACAGGTATAAAATGGAAATTTGCAAACGGTGCAAAATCCGATGAAAAATACATTATTTGTAATGCCGACGAAGGAGACCCCGGAGCATTTATGGACAGGTCTTTACTCGAAGGCGACCCACACGCAATTCTCGAAGGCATGATTATCGGCGCTTATGCAATCGGTGCAACAGGAGGAGTAATTTATTGCAGAGCCGAATATCCACTTGCAATAGTTCGCCTGAATATCGCACTCGAACAAGCACGAAAAAAAGGCTATCTCGGAAAAAATATATTCGGAATTATAAATTTCAACCTTGATATTTATGTAAAAGAAGGTGCCGGAGCATTCGTCTGCGGAGAAGAAACCGCACTTATAGCGTCCGTTGAAGGCGAAAGAGGAATGCCTCGTAAACGCCCACCTTTTCCGGCAACTTCCGGACTATGGAAAAAACCGACAAACATTAATAATGTTGAAACTTTTTCTAATATTTCTTGGATACTTCTTAACGGTGCAGAGGCTTATGCAAAATACGGAACCGAAAAAAGTAAAGGAACGAAAGTTTTCGCCCTTACCGGGAAAATCCAAAATGGAGGTTTGGTAGAAGTCCCTATGGGAATGACTATCAGAGATATAATTTTCAAACTTGGAGGCGGAATCCAAAATAATAAAAAATTTAAAGCCGTGCAACTCGGAGGACCGTCCGGTGGCTGTATTCCTGAACATCTTATTGATACAAAGGTCGATTACGATTCCGTAAATGCAACGGGTGCAATCATGGGTTCCGGCGGAATGGTAGTAATGGACGAAACCACTTGCATGATCGATATGGCAAGATTTTTCTTGGATTTTACTCAAAAAGAATCCTGCGGAAAATGTACATTCTGCCGTGTTGGGACAAAAAGAATGCTCGAAATTCTTACTCGCATCACCGAAGGAGAAGGAGAGGAGGGAGATATTGAAAAACTCGAAGAACTTTCTTATCAAATTAAAGACGGTTCGCTTTGCGGACTCGGACAAACTGCTCCAAATCCTGTTCTTACGACAATCAAATATTTCAGAAACGAATATGAAGACCATATTATTCATAAAAAATGTACCGCCGGAAGTTGCACTAAATTACTTACTTACGAAGTAATTCCGGAAGCCTGTACAGGTTGTACGCTTTGTGCAATAAACTGTCCGACCGATGCAATAGACGGAAGCAAAAAAGAAATTCATTTTATCAGACAAGATGCTTGTATTCAATGCGGTACTTGTGTTACTAAATGTAATTTCGATGCAATAAAAGTGTACTAAATAATTTACAATGAACGAATTACAATTTAAAATAAATTTATAAAAAATGGAATTTAAAAATATTTTAACGAAAATTCAAAATAGAATTTTTACTATTACTTTGAACCGACCCAAACAATTAAATGCTCTTAATAAAGAGGTGTTTGCAGAGTTGGAACAAGCAATGAAAATTGCAACGGAAAATAGTGAAGTAAGAGGAATTATAATTACCGGTTCGGGCGAAAAAGCATTTGCGGCGGGTGCGGATATTAAAGAATTTGCAAATTTTACTCCCGAACAAGGAAGCGAACTTTCTGCCGAAGGACAACGGATTTTTAAAATTATTGAAGACTCTAAAAAGCCTGTAATTGCGGCAGTAAACGGTTTTGCTCTTGGTGGCGGTTTGGAACTTGCAATGGCTTGTCATATTCGTATTGCTTCTGTAAATTCTCGTTTCGGACAGCCGGAAGTTAGTCTTGGAGTTACTCCGGGATACGCAGGGACTCAACGGCTTACACAATTAATCGGCAAAGGTAAAGCTCTCGAACTGCTTATGACCGGAGGCATGATAAAATCAGATGAAGCTCTTGATTTAAAACTTGTAAATTATGTTGTGCCGTTAAACGAACTGATGAAAACCACAACAGATTTACTCGGCAAAATCCTAAGACAGTCGCCGGTAGCAGTCGCCGGAGTTATAGCTTGTGTAAACGCATTCTATAAAGAGGGTGTCGATGGTTTCGATTTTGAAGTGCAAGAGTTCGGCAGATGTTTCGGAACAGGCGATTTTATTGAAGGAACTACCGCTTTTTTGGAAAAAAGGAAAGCTGAATTTAAGTAAACAAAAAGATACAACTTTGACAAAGTTTAAAAACTTTGTCAAAGTTGTATTTAATCTGTATTTTGATTATTTCGGAAAAATCAGCTCCTATCTTTATAAAAAAACAATTAATGTCTCGGAAACCCTCTTGTCAATTTAAACTTTGATAATTCCTTATTTGGTTTGGTTTTATAAATATAATATCCGGCATCGGATATTCTTTGCCTGTACGCTTATCTATAATAATAATATCTTTCATCAAATTATGTTCTTTTTCTATAATACTTTTTTTAAGATCCTCCGACAACTTTCCGGAATAAAATAAAAAAAGTTCATCATCGTCATCTTCATTACTTGTCCACATTTCATAACTTTTGACATACAAATTTTTATTATTTCGAGTTATCAAACTATCGACTTTTTCCAATTTAAGTTTATTAATTTCATAAGTATAAAAAAATTCTTTTGTTCTTTCATTTATTTGCTGTTGCATATTTGCAAAATTCACTTGAGGAAAATTATTCTCGAAAATACTTTTATAGAACTCTGAAAGTTCAAGATATAAAGGTTCTTCTCGTTTATTTACGTTTTTATATCTGCCCTGAAAGGAAATTTCTTTATCGAAAGAAAAATTTTTAATGAATATCAAAGAATTATCTTTATAATAAAAAGTTTTTTTATTTGTTCCTTTATATTCATCAATTTTTTTGACAAAAAAATCGTAAAAACATATTAAGGTTGTATTTCCGATAGTCAATGTATCGGTAAGAAAATTTTTATCGGACTCTGTTATTTTTACAAACAGCTCTACTTCAGAAATATTATAAATCCCGGTCTGAGCATGACTTGTAAATACGAAGAATACGAAAATAATTATCAAAAGTAGAGAGTAACGCATATTGCAAAAAAAATTAAGTTATACTTTACAGTATGTTTTACAAAAACTTTACCAAAAAAGTAAATTCCACCAAAAAAGTAATGTTTTTTTGCAAAAAAGTACAAAACAAATTACATCAAAACGCAATATAACACTTACCTACAAGATTTTAACTCCGATTTTTAATCTGTTTATAATTTGCAACAAGTTGAAAATAAACACTCAAAACAGAATTTCTTAGGCGTTTTTCATAAGTGTAAAAATTTAATTTTAACCTGCATTGTAATAGAAATTTCATGATTTATACAGGTCAAATCCCACAATGTGGGTTTATATAATCACGATACTTTCTTTTTTCAGCCAGCCGATTCTACCATCTTTAAAAATGACTTCGTACCAATCGCCGGAATTATCAGAAATTGAAACTTTAAGACCTTCATGAATAATAAATAATTCGGTAGAATTATCATCAGGAGAACTTTTTATCGAGCAAACAGGAGCTGTAACTATAGCATTATTATTTGAAACAAGTTCTTTATATCCTGTTTTTGCAAAAATAAAACTTGCAAACGATATTAAAAAAAATGTTATGCCTACAAAAAAAGTAAGCATTTTTATTTTCTTACTTCTTGTAAAAAAATAAAAACCCAATATCGAAAGTAATGAAAGAAATGAAATAACACTCATATATGCCCAATAATCAGGAGCTTTAAATTCACGAATTTCTCGGTAAAACGATATAAGTCCGAATTCCGGCTTAGGAATAATTTTATCATAAACTTGCGAATTAGCCATTTCGAGATTTTTATTTATTGCATCATCGTCCGGCGACAGCATTCTTGCTCTTTCATAATACAAAATTGCGTTTGTTGTTTTCCCTGCTCTGTAATAGGTATTTGCAATATTGTAATACAAATCGGAAGAATTATAGCCCGCACTTTCAATTTTCAAGTAAATATCGAGTGCTTCGACATACTCACCTTTTGAATAATGATTATTTGCCTTATCAAAAAGCTCTAAATTATCCTTCAAATTCGCAAAAACCGAAAATTGAACAAAAATTAATATTGTAACAATTACATATTTCATGGCTCTGAATTTTCAAATTTGTTTTTCAAGATTTGTAATTATTTCACTTGCTTTTTTATAAATATTTTCAGGAGCTGATTCTTCATCTGTTGGGGCAAATTGTGCGTATTCACAAGTATTAAGCAAGTCTGTAATGTTTTCTGTTTCGGAATTTTCTATTCCGACGGCGACAAGTTTTTCTTTAATATTTTCTTTTGTCAGTTCGGAAACCGGTATCGAAAGTTTATCGGACACATAGCCTTGTACTGCTTGCAAAATTTCGGCATAAAATTTCTTGTCGTCATTATTTTTCATCAAACTTTCAGCTATTTTAAGCCTCTTTCGAGATACTTTACCTGCTTTTTTATTTCGTTGTTTTGCTATATCGGCGTTTTATTTTTTAATTTTTATTTTGATAAATATTATAAAGAAAAACAGTAGTAATCCGGCAACATAAGAAGCATAAAAAATATTTGAATCGACAAAATGTTTATTTTTTTCATACAATTTTAAATTATTTTGTTTTATGTACCTTATATCGCTGTTTTGATTTTCAACTTCAACTTGCGGATTATAAACCGTACCGTTTTGATTTCCGTTTTCTCCTGCCACACCCTCTACAGACACTTTAAATTCATCTGTTTTTATAGTTTTATACCGTTTTGATTTCACATCAAAATAGCAAAATTCAATCGGTTTTATAGTATATTCTCCCGGTTCGAGAGCCTGCATGAAATAATCGAATGCTTTATAGCCGGAAGTCCCACCGGTTGTATTTTGTATATTCTCTTTTATTGTCGGCGGATATACCTGAAAGCCGGACGGCAAATCAATATCAAGTTCGTTTATTAACGATAAATTTCCACTTCCGGAAAGTTTTAATTTCAAATTTATTCCGTCGTTTACATTTATTTTGTTTTTGGATATACTGCCCGAAATTTTGAAATTCGACCCTACAATTCCGGAAAAATTATCGGGTTTATTACCCGGCAAAGGTTTTACGGTTACAGTAACAGGAAGACTTTGAATAACTTTTCGTACATTTTCGTATCTATCTACTATTCTTCCGAAAAAATCTCTTCCTTTTCCGTTTTTTTGTCGGACTACTAATTTTATTTTTAGCGGTTCGACTGTTAATTTTCCTTGTTTTTGGGCATATAATATATTTTGTTTCAACAAACCTACATCATAAATTTTTCCGTTTACTTTTTCTCTTTTTAATGATATATTTGATGAAGTTTTTATATCCTGATTCCAAAATCCCGTAAACGGCGGAAATGTAATATCTTCAAAATTCACCAAATCGACTCGTGTATATATTTTTGCTGTTGCGATAATATATTCTCCCTGATATACATTGGTTTTTGAAAGATTTATTCTTACAAATAAATCCTCGCCGGCAACTCCGGTCTGTTGATTTCCGGGAGTATTTCCATTTTCTCCGGCAACAACTTCTATACTTATGGAGTTGGATTTATAAGTTTTTCCTTTTACGGTTATTTGAGCCGCCGGAACGGTAAATTTACCGGCTCGTCTCGCCCGCAAATAATAGGAGTAAGTATTTGTAATAGTGTTGGTTACTTTGCCATTTATTGAAGAATAACTACTGCTTGTGGAACTATTCGGACCGGAAATGATATCAAAACCGGAAATTCGAGGTGCCCTGAATCCCGACGCATTTGAATTTACGCTGAATTCTAATTGAAAAGTTTCCCCCACTCTTACCAATCGTTTGGATTGTGCCGTAAATCGTACTTGCGAAAAAGTCAAGCCGGAAAATATTATTGAAATCATTAATAATAAAGTTCCTTTCATATTAAATATTTAAAGTTAAGGTCTGCGACCTGTTTAATGAGGTGTAGGCATCTACATAAAACCCTTATAAGTACTATGACAAAATTATTTGTGAGTTCAGTCTAAAAAGTAGATTTTCTCGAAATCAGACTCTTAGGGTTTTAAGT